>NZ_DJUS01000185.1:0-52332 GCF_002438365.1 Pseudomonas sp. UBA6276 | reverse complement strand
CGGTGCTGGACAAGGTCCGCGAAGAATTGGACGAAGTGCTTCAGGCCATGGCCGCAGACGATGCACCGGCAGTGGCCGAGGAAATCGGTGACCTGCTGTTCAGCGTGGTCAATCTGGCTCGCCACCTCAAGGTGGATCCGGAGAACGCCCTGCGCGGCGCCAACGTCAAGTTCGACCGGCGCTTCCGTTTCATCGAGCAGGCATTGCGCGACACCCACCGCAACATCGAAGATTGCACCCTGGAAGACATGGACGCCCTGTGGGGCGAGGCCAAACGTCAGGAACAGAATCTGCCCAGCTGTGGCTGAGCCGTTTTATAAGTGAGCAGAACACCATGAGCCTTTCCCTCCGCGACCAATTGTTGAAAGCTGGACTGGTCAACCAGAAGCAGGTCAAACAAGTCAGCAAGGACAAGCAGAAACAGAAGCGCCTGGAGAACAAGGGCCAGGTCGAAATCGACGACACGCAGAAGCGCATCGCCCAGGAAGCCATGGCCGAGAAGGCGCGCCGCGACCAGGAGCTCAATCGCCAGCAGCAGGAGAAGGTCGAGGAGAAGGCACGCGCTGCCCAGGTCAAGCAATTGATCGAGGCGACCCGCCTGCCCAAGCTGACCACCGAGGACTACTACAACTTCGTCGACGACAAGAAGGTCAAGCGCCTGTCGGTCAACAACCTTATGCGCAGCAAGCTGAGCAACGGTTCGCTGGCCATCGTCCAGCACGGGGGTGGCTATGAGGTCATCCCGCGCGAGGCTGCGCTCAAGGTGCAGGAACGCGCGCCGCAGCGCATCGTCATGCTCAACGTGGCGACCGAAGAAGTCGACTCGGCGGAAGATCCGTACGCCGCCTACAAGATTCCGGACGACTTGATGTGGTAACCCACTGAAACGACAAACCCCGCCTGAGCGGGGTTTTTCTTGCGCGGCGAACGGTCAATTCGAAGCGCGTTGGCTTTCGAGTGTTTCCAGTTCGTTCTTGTAGCTCTGAGCGTCATTCTCGTTATGGAACATCCCCACCAACAGGTCCTGTTGATAGACATCCCAGATCTGGATGCCTGCCGCCACGCCTTCGTGGGACATGTGGGCTTCGTCGCGTTCGGTCACTTTTACTGTCATGGGAAAGCTCCTGTCTCGAATAGCTGCCTCGAATATCTGCACGTGGCGTGTGCAGGTCTTTGTTATAGATTTGAGTAGCTTGCTAAGTAAACAGACGTTTTTTGCAACAGTTTTTTACCGAACTAGAGACAATCCGCAAACGCCCGCACGGCGTGCCCTGCGGCGGATTGTCGCAGCGAGTTCACGGCGGTGAAACAAATTTCATCCAATAAAAAACCCATCCGAAGATGGGTTTTTTCAGTTCTACAGCCGATCAGCGCAGGGTAGTGCCCTGAGTCGTGGTGTCCTGAACCGGATCGCGGCCTTCGGCCACGCCCAGATCATCTTCCGGACGACCATCGACGATGCCTCGGCCACCGGAAGCCAGCTCGGTCTGCAGGACTTTCTCGTCCAGCTCGCCTACCCACTTGGCAACCACGAGGGTGGCGACAGCATTACCGACCAGGTTGGTCAGTGCGCGTGCTTCGGACATGAAGCGGTCGATACCCAGGATCAGCGCCAGGCCAGCCACCGGTAGTTGACCTACGGCCGACAGGGTGGCGGCCAGCACGATGAAGCCCGAACCGGTGACGCCGGCGGCGCCTTTGGAGGACAGCAGCAGTACCAGCAGCAGGGTGATCTGATGGGTGATGTCCATGGTGGTGTCGGTCGCCTGAGCGATGAACACGGCGGCCATGGTCAGGTAGATCGAGGTACCGTCCAGGTTGAACGAGTAGCCGGTCGGAATGACCAGACCCACCACCGACTTCTGAGCGCCCAGGCGTTCCATCTTGATCAGCATGCGTGGCAGTGCCGATTCCGAGGAGGAAGTGCCCAGAACGATCATCAGCTCTTCACGGATGTAGCGGATCACCTTGATCACGCTGAAGCCGTGGGCGCGGCAGATGGCGCCCAGCACCAGCAGCACGAACAGTACGCAGGTGACATAGAAGCAGATCATCAACTGGCCCAACTGCACCAGCGAACCCACGCCGTAGGCACCGATGGTGAAGGCCATGGCACCGAACGCACCGAGCGGGGCCAGCTTCATGATCATGTTGATGATGTTGAACATGGCGTGCGCGAAGCGATCGATCAGGTCCAGCAGCGGCTTGCCGTAGGCACCTAGGCGATGCAGGGCGAAGCCGAAGATCACCGAGAACATCAGCACCTGAAGGATATCGCCGTTGGCGAAGGCGCCGACGATGGTGTTCGGGATCACGTTGAGGATGAAGCCGACGATGCTCTGGTCAGCGCCTGCCGAGACATAGCTGGCGATCTTGCTGGCGTCCAGGGTCGATACGTCGACGTGCATGCCGGCACCCGGCTTGACCACGTTGACCACGACCAGGCCGATGATCAATGCCAGGGTCGAGACGATTTCGAAGTACAGAAGGGCGTAGCCACCGGTCTTGCCGACCGATTTCATGCTCTGCATACCGGCGATACCACTGACCACGGTGCAGAAGATGATAGGGGCGATGACCATCTTGATCAGCTTGATGAAGCCGTCGCCGAAAGGCTTGAGCTTGACCGCGAACTGAGGGTAGAAGTGGCCGATCAGGATACCGATGATGATCGCGACGATCACCTGGAAATACAGCGATTTGTACAGTGGCTGACGAGTCGTCATTTGCAAGTTCCTCAAGTGTATCGCCTGGCACCCGTTCCGGAGTGGTCGCGACACCTAAAGCACGAACCCTCCTGTCTGGAGGGATTTGTTGTGGGCGAGTTGCGCATTGGCAGGCCTCTGCCGACTGTATTGCAGGTGCCGTGCCATAGTTGCGTACTGATGGCCATAGCGCCAGTGGCTGCGGCCTAGGCAGGGGTATGGTTGTCGTCACATAGCTGTACAAGTGGCGGGAATCCGCCCCAGTCGCCCCTGAAGGGCCTGTGCATGGCGGATATCCGCCCACAAAAAAGGGCCCCACAGGGCCCTTTTCGTTTCAGTGCTATGCAGCTGGTCAGCTGCCTTTCACTGATTTTCCGTCCACCGTGCCGTCCAGCAGCATGATGTTGTATTCCTTGCCATCGGTTTCCACCTGTTGCAGGCGCACCAGCAGGTAGTCCCAGTCCTTGGCGAACCAGAGCACGGTGATGCGCTTGCTCTGCGTGGGGTCACGCACACGCTCGACCTTGATCGCATCGACCTGGCCAGCCTTGGTCTCGACTTTTTCGGTGCCCAGCACGCGGAAATCATAGGTGTCGATCTCGTCGCCATCGACCACCTGATAGCTCATGCTCTTCTTGCCGGCGGCCACGTCGTGTTGCAGGGCCAACTGGTAAGTGGACTTGTCCAGTACGCCGTTGTTGAGCGGCAGGTTGATCGGATCGCCACGGTCGGTACCGGTGACTTTCTTGGCTGCCCAGTCGAAGTCCAGGTCGACCTTGCGGGCCTTGCCCAGGCCGCCACGTTCGAAGGTGTAGGTTTCCGGCAGCATGGCCTCTTTATCGACACGCAGGGTGCTGACTTCGGTCAGGCTGGCGATCATCATCGAGGCCTTGAACGCCAGGGTCCAGTCGCCATTGGCGTTCTTGCTCAGGCTGCGCTCGGCAGTGCCGCTCATGGGCAACTGCTTCCAGTCGGCGGTGTAGCTGGCGGAAAAAGGCTTGAGCTCTGCGGCATGGACCGGAAGGGCCAGCAGGGCAGCGGCGAAGAGCAGGGCGCGACGCATATAAACTCCTAGGGTCGAATCAAATGGCCACAAGCCGGCAGGGGCTGGCCATCGAGCAATGCACCGTGTTCGTCGAGGCGCACACGGCCTTCGGCGAACCAGCGCACTGCCAGCGGGTAGATCTGGTGTTCCTGGGCATGCACCCGGTGCGCCAGGGTCTCTGGCGTGTCGGTCGACTGTACCGGAATCACTGCCTGTACGACCAGTGGTCCGCCATCGAGTTCCTCGGTGACGAAGTGCACACTGCAGCCGTGCTCGGCATCACCTGCCTCGAGGGCGCGACGGTGGGTATGCAGGCCTTTGTAGCGCGGCAGCAGGGAGGGATGGATGTTCAGCAGACGGCCGTGATAGTGGCGCACGAAGGACGGGCTGAGAATGCGCATGAAGCCGGCCAGCACCACCAGCTCCGGCTGGTACTGATCGATGAGATCGATCAGCGCCGCATCGAAGGCTTCGCGATCAGCGAAACCTTGATGCTCCAGCACCCGTGCCTCGATGCCTGCATCGCGGGCGCGCTGCAGGCCGAGCGCATCGGCGCGATTGGAAATCACCGCGGCGATGCGGGCGGGGTGGCCCGCCTGCATGCTGTCCAGCAACGCCTGCAGATTACTGCCGGTGCCCGACAGCAGCACCACTACGTTACAGGTCGAAGGCATCAGTGAGCCTTGAGGTTCTTCAGTTCGACCTGAGCGGCGCCTTCGGCGGCCTGGGCAATTTCACCGATGACCCACGGCTGCTCACCGGCACTGCGCAGGGAAGACAAGGTCTTCTCGACGTCGGCCTGAGCCACGCAGATGACCATGCCGACACCGCAGTTCAGCACGCGGTGCATTTCGTGCTCATCGACATTGCCCTGCTGCTGCAGCCAGTCGAACACGGCGGGACGCTGCCAGCTGGCGACGTCGACCACGGCCTGGGCACCTTTTGGCAGAACGCGCGGGATGTTGTCGAGCAGGCCGCCGCCGGTGATGTGGGCCATGGCCTTGACGGCGCCGGTGTCCTTGATCAGTTGCAGCAGCGGTTTGACGTAGATGCGCGTGGGTGCCATCAGCAGGTCGGTCAGCGGCTTGCCGTCGAGCTGGACGTTCTCGATGTCGGCACCGGCGACTTCGATGATCTTGCGGATCAGCGAATAGCCGTTGGAGTGCGGGCCCGAGGAGGGCAGGGCGATCAGCGCGTCGCCGTTGGCGACCTTGCTGCCGTCGATGATGTCGGCCTTCTCGACCACGCCTACGCAGAAGCCGGCCAGGTCGTAGTCTTCGCCTTCGTACATGCCCGGCATTTCGGCCGTCTCGCCGCCCACCAGGGAGCAGCCGGCCAGTTCGCAACCGGCGCCGATACCGGTGACCACGGTGGCAGCGGTGTCGACGTTGAGCTTGCCGGTGGCGTAGTAGTCGAGGAAGAACAACGGCTCGGCGCCGCACACTACCAGGTCGTTGACGCACATGGCGACCAGGTCGATGCCGATGCTTTCATGGCGGTCGAGGTTCAGCGCCAGACGCAGCTTGGTGCCCACGCCGTCGGTGCCCGACACCAGGACGGGCTGCTTGTAGCCGGCCGGGATTTCGCACAAGGCACCAAAACCGCCCAGGCCGCCCATGACCTCCGGGCGCGCGGTGCGCTTGGCGACGCCTTTGATGCGTTCGACCAATGCTTCACCGGCGTCGATGTCTACACCGGCGTCCTTGTAGCTCACGGAGGGTTTATTGCTCATGATCCAGGCCTTTAAAGGAGGGAGTCGGGGGAGTCGACCGTCGTCGATCCACGAAGGCGCGCGATTTTATCAGGCTTGCCCGAACGTCACCAGCGCGGTTCGATGGTTGTCCGCATACCGGCGCCAGGTCGGCCGCAGCCAAGGGTTGCGTGGTCATGCTACATTGGGCGCCGAGATTGACCACTGAGCTTTTTGCCGATTGTACGGTCACAGCCTCAATCCGCTATCACCGTCGGGAAACGTCCATGCGTCTGCGCCACTACCTGCTAGCCACCTGCATCACCTTGTCGAGCGTGCCGCTTCACGCCGAAACCATCAGCAACCTGTATCAGGTACGCGAGCCCGTGGCCAGCCAGACGCCCGAGGAACGTACCCAGGCTACCCAGCGAGCGTTGGAGACCCTGGTGCTGCGCCTGACCGGCGATGCCAAGGCGATTGCCAACCCCGGCCTGGCCAGCGTGCGCCAGGATCCGCAGCAGATCATCAGCCAGTACGGCTACGATGCTGGCCCACCGGAGTCGCTGCAGGTCGATTTCGACATTGCCAGTACCGATAATGCCCTGCGCTCGGCCGGCCTGCCGACATGGGGCAGCAATCGTCCCTCGATCCTGGGCTGGTGGTTGAGCGACAGCGTCGAGGGCAGCAGTCTGGTCGGCGACGGGCAATCGGCCGCCGAGCCGCTGCGCCGTGCGGCTCAGCATCGTGGCCTGCCGTTGCGCCTGCCCCTGGCCGATCTCGGCGAGCAGGGCGTCGGCACCGCGCAGAACATCGAGGCCAGCGATCCGGCAGCGTTGCGCAGCGCTTCCGAGCGCTACGGCGCCGATGCTCTGCTCGCCGTACATGCCCGTGAAGAAGAGGGCAAATGGTCGGGCACCTGGCGCCTGTGGCTGGGCAACCAGCGTGAGCAGGGCAAGGCCGAGGGCGCGGATCAAGCGGCCCTTGCCGATGCCGTGCTCCTGGCCGTCAGCCAGCGGTTGGCCACGCGCTTCGTTGCCAAACCCGGCGCCAGCACCGAAATGACCCTGGCGGTGGAAGGCATGAACCTGGAGCGTTACGCGCAGATGGGTCGCCTGCTTGAATCCTACGGTGCGCGAGTGCGTACCGTGGACGGCGACAAGGTGGTCTATCGCGTGACCGGCAGCGCCGAGCAACTGCGCGCCCAGCTGGGTCTGGCCAAACTGCAGGAAGTGCCGTACCAGGCGCCGGTCTTACCGGTCGATGCCCAGGCCGCCCCCGGCGCACCGGTACCGGCGGCGCAACCCGCACCGGACCTGAACTTCCGCTGGTAAGTGGTCGAAAAAATGCGCCGCCGCTCGTGTGGCGCATTCGTTTCTCGCTGACTGAATCCGCTTTTCATCTCTTCTATATATAGCTGAGCTGCCTGATGACTGATATGCGCCGTTGGTTCTGGCTGGGGGCAGTGTTGCTGCTCTGCGTCTTCCTCTATGTACTGCACCCGATTCTCTCGCCATTCCTGGTGGGTATCCTGCTGGCCTATCTGGCCGATCCACTGGTCGACAAGCTGGAGAAGTGGAAGCTGTCGCGGACCTGGGGTGTGGTGGTGGTGTTCGCTCTGTTCACGCTGCTGTTGGTGCTGGCGCTGCTGGTGCTGATTCCCATGCTCGCCAAGCAGCTCGTCAGCCTGTATCAGATGGCCCCGCAGATGCTCGACTGGCTGCAGCACACAGCGCTGCCGTGGGTGCAAACTCGACTGGGTCTGGCCGAAGGCTTCTGGAAGTTCGACCAGATCAAGGCTGCCATCAGCAGCCACATGGGGCAGACCACCGACATGGTCGGAGTGATCCTGTCCCAGGCCACCGCCTCGGGGCTGGCGCTGATGGCCTGGCTGGCCAACTTCGTGCTGATCCCGGTGGTGGCGTTCTACCTGCTGCGCGACTGGGACCTGATGATGGCTAAGATCCGCAGCCTGCTCCCGCGTCAGCGCGAAGGGCAGATCGTACGCCTGGCGGGCGAGTGTCACGAGGTGCTCGGCGCGTTCGTGCGCGGGCAGTTGCTGGTGATGTTGGCCCTGGGCGTGATCTATGCCACCGGGTTGATGCTGGTGGGCCTGCAACTGGGCCTGTTGATCGGAGTCGTGGCGGGGCTCGCGGCCATCGTGCCGTACATGGGCTTCGTCATCGGCATCGGGTCGGCGATCATCGCCGGGCTGTTCCAGTTCGGTCTGGATCCTTTCCACCTGATTGCCATCGTGGCCGTGTTCATGATTGGCCAAGCGCTCGAAGGCATGGTGCTGACGCCCCTGCTGGTGGGCGATCGCATCGGCCTGCATCCGGTGGCGGTGATCTTCGCCATCCTGGCCGGCGGCGAGCTGTTCGGTTTCACCGGTGTGCTGCTGGCCTTGCCGGTGGCGGCGGTGATCATGGTGTTGGTACGGCACATGCACGACCTATACAAGGAATCGGACATCTATGCCGGGTCCGAGGATCCAGACCTCTGAACCCGACCGGCCGCCTGGGCCTTCGCAGGCTCAGGTAAACCGTTGATTTATCAAGCAGTGTTGCGCATTGTGCGGCTGCTCGGGCAGGTATAGACTTTGCACACTTCACATTGAGGCCCGTTGCAGCTCGATCCCAGGGCTGTTCAGCCAGCATGAAACCGATTCAGCTGCCCCTAGGTGTGCGTCTGCGGGATGACGCGACCTTCATCAATTACTACCCAGGCGCCAATGCCGCGGCACTCGGCTACGTCGAGCGCCTGTGCGAAGCCGAGGCCGGGTGGACCGAAAGTCTGATCTACCTGTGGGGCAAGCATGGGGTAGGGCGCACCCATTTGTTGCACGCTGCCTGCCTGCGCTTCGAGCAACTGGGCGAACCGGCGGTCTACCTGCCCCTGGCCGAGTTGCTCGATCGCGGCGTGGGCATTCTCGATGACCTGGCCCAGTACGAGCTGGTCTGCCTGGATGACCTGCAAGTGGTGGCCGGCAAGCCGGAATGGGAAGAGGCCCTGTTCCACCTGTTCAACCGCCTGCGCGACAGCGGCCGCCGCTTGCTGATCGCCGCCTCCCACTCGCCTCGCGAACTGCCGGTGAAGCTCGCCGACCTCAAGTCCCGCCTGACCCTGGCCCTGATCTTCCAGATGCGTCCGCTGTCCGACGAGGACAAACTGCGCGCCCTGCAATTGCGTGCGTCGCGTCGCGGTCTGCACCTGACCGACGAGGTCGGTCATTTCATCCTCACCCGTGGCACGCGAAGCATGAGCGCGCTGTTCGACCTCCTGGAGCGTCTCGACCAGGCCTCGCTGCAGGCGCAGCGCAAGCTGACCATCCCCTTCCTCAAGGAAACGCTGGGCTGGTAGTCGAGCGACTCGATTCAACCGCTCTATGACCTGTTTCATGGATGTTCCATTCGGTTCTAACGGACCTTGCACACCTGGTTTATCTGTATACCTGTCCAGTCCCAGTGATGGCTATGTGCGACCATTTATCGCCCAATGATTCCGGGGATTTTGGGCCATTACCGTGCAAACGCCCATACGCCGGGCTGCAAAACGGAGCGTTAGATGTCAGCATAATTCTCCGGAGTCACATTTCGTTCGATTGAATTTGCAAATAATCGCCAGACGGGTATAGTCGCCACTTCTCAACTATTCCTTGTCACGGTCGTGCCCATGCTCAATCGCTTAGCACCCCTCGTGCCCATCGCACTGTTGACCCTTCTGGTCGGTTGCGCGGCGCAAGCCCCGGTCTCCCAGCAGCAGGTCCTGGACCCGGTCACCGCCGTCCAGCCGCATCAATCCCCCTCGAAGGCCTCGCTGGTTTTCGAAGACGAAATCGCCACCGAAGACGAACTGGCCCAGTTCGACGGCAGCAAGGCCTACAGCCTGCCGATCCTGGCCGACAGCATTCTGGAACGTGGCAAATCCCTGATCGGCACCCGCTACCGTTTCGGTGGCACCGACAAGGCGTCCGGTTTCGATTGCAGCGGTTTCATCGGTTATCTGTTTCGCGAAGAGGCGGGCATGAACCTGCCGCGATCGACTCGCGAAATGATCAACGTCAAGGCGCCTCTGGTCGCACGCAACAAGCTCAAGCCAGGTGATCTGCTGTTCTTCAGCACCAATGGCCGCGGTCGTGTCAGCCATGCCGGTATCTACCTGGGCGATGACCAGTTCATCCACTCCAGCAGCCGCCGTAGCGGTGGTGTACGAGTCGACAGCCTGGGCGACAGCTACTGGAGCAAGACCTTCATCGAGGCCAAGCGGGCCTTGGCCATGGCGCCTGCCACGATGATCTCCAGCAAATAACAGGCGCAGCGCAACAAAGCGGCGGTGAGGTGAAAACCTCAGCGCCGTTTGTGTTTTCGGGTAATGAATCTAGTCTATTACGGCAGTTGGCTCAGGATGGTTCGGTACATGTCTACCCAGGCACGCGTGTTCGCTTCAATCGCAATGGCCGCCATCCTCGCCGGGTGCGCCAGCGCGCCTCCGGCCAAGGTGGTGAGGCCCAAGGTCATCAACCCGATCGTCAAGAACCCCAACAACGACATGGTCGGCGCTGCCGACGACGTGCTGTTTCGGGCATTGGGATTGGTAGGTACACCGTACCGCTGGGGGGGTAATACACCCGACTCGGGCTTCGACTGCAGCGGCCTGATCAGCTTCGTCTACCGCGACGCCGCCGGTATCGCGTTGCCGCGCTCGACTCGGGAAATGATCGTCATGCGCTCCCCCGATGTCGACCAGTCCCACCTGCAGTCCGGTGATCTGGTGTTCTTCGCCACCAGCGGCGGCTCGCAGGTCAGCCACGCGGGGATCTATGTGGGTGAGGGACGTTTCGTGCACGCACCGTCGAGTGGCGGTACGGTCAAGCTCGATTACCTGAACAAGCCCTATTGGCAGAAAGCCTACCTCAACGCCAAGCGGGTGCTACAACCAGGCCAGTTGGCCCGCAACCCGTGACGGCAACAGGGCGAGTGTCCTCGCCCTGTTCAAGCCATATCACTTGGCGGCAGTGACTCGCCAGATCTTGTTGCCCACATCGTCTGCAACCAGCACTCCACCCTTGTGATCGGGCAATACCGCGACCGGGCGACCCATGGCCTTCTCGTCTGAATTGAGGAAGCCGCTCAGCAGATCGATCGGCTGGCCGCTCGGCTTGCCGTCCACGAACGGTACGAACACCACCTTGTAACCACTGTGCGGCTTGCGGTTCCAGGAACCATGCTGGCCGATCAGGGCGCCGGTGGTGAAAGGTGCGGGCAAGCCACTGCCGTCGGCGAAACTCAGGCCCAGCGAAGCGGTGTGCGGGCCGACTGCGTAATCGGGAGCAATGGCCTTGGCCACCAGCTCAGGATTCTGCGGTTCGACACGCACGTCTACGTGCTGACCGTAGTAACTGTAGGGCCAGCCATAGAAGCCACCGTCCTTGACCGAAGTGATGTAGTCGGGCACCAGGTCGCTGCCGATTTCGTCACGTTCGTTCACGGCTGTCCACAGCTTGCCGGTCTTCGGTTCCCAGGCCATGCCGTTGGGGTTGCGCAAGCCGGAGGCGAAGATACGGTGCTGGCCGGTGGCAGCGTCCACTTCCCAGATCGCTGCACGACCCTGTTCCTGCTCCATGCCGTTTTCGCCAACGTTGCTGTTCGAGCCGACGGTGACGTAGAGCTTCTTGCCGTCGGGACTGGCAATGACATTCTTGGTCCAGTGGTGGTTGAGCGTGCCGCCCGGCAGGTCGACGACTTTCTCGCCCGCGCCGCTGATCGAGGTGGCGCCGTCGATGTACTTGAAGCGCAGCAGCTTGTCCGTGTCCGCCACATAGAAGTCGTTGCCGACCAGGGTCATGCCGAAGGGCGAGTTGAGGTTGGCGATGAAGACCGTGCGGGTTTCGGCCACACCGTCACCGTCCTTGTCGCGCAACAGGGAAATCCGGTTGGCGCTGGGCACGCCCGCGCCGGCGCGGCTCATCACCTTCTCCATGACGAAGCCACGTATGCCTTTGCTGTCGTCCGGCTTGGCCGGGGAGTTGGTTTCAGCCACCAGCACGTCACCGTTGGGCAGCACGTACAGCCAGCGGGGGTGGTCCAGGTCCGCGGCGAAGGCGGCTACTTGAGTACCGGGCGCCGCTGTGGGCTTGCCCCCTTCGGCCCAGCCTACGGCCGGTGCGATGTTGACGGTGGGGATCAGGGTCTTGTTGGGCTCGGGCAGTTTGGGCGAGGGCCCGGTCCCGTCGCTGACCTGCAACGATGACGTTTCACCACAGGCGGCGAGGCCGGCTGACAGCAGGATCAATGTAGCGAGGCGGGTCTTGTGCATGGTCGGGCTCTCTGAGGTTTTGTTCACACAGGGTAGAGGCACCGGGCCTGGGCAAGGTTCAACCGCGTTGTCCGTCAGCAGCGGTGGTGGATCAATTGACGCTCCGGGCGCAACCCTCTAACCTGCGCGGCTGTTCCAGGTGCTCGGCGATCAGGCGATCGACCCGGGTGAAACAGGGAAGCCGGTGCGCAGCGTTTACGCGCAATGCCGGCGCTGCCCCCGCAACGGTAGACGAGTCAAGGCTGCACACGATGCCACTGAAGCGATTCGGGAAGGCGTGTCGCCTGGGTGTACAGACCCCGCTCGTGAGCCCGGAGACCGGCCTGGTGCACTTTTTACGGCTCGTTGCAGAACCTGCGTTCATCCCACGATGACGTGGGCCTGGGGCGTGCCCTGATCCATCTTCTGTCGCGCGGGGAGAGCGGCATTGACGTTCACTGTCCGGCCAGTCGGCCACGGTGTCGCGTCGATGCCGCCTGCGCGCAGGTGTAGCGGAGAGCCACCATGAACGAAACAGCCGAGCGCGACGCCCGTCACCTGGCGCGCATGCTGCGCAAGAAAGCCGTGATCGACGAACGCATTGCCAACTCCCCCAACCAATGTGGCTTGCTGCTGGTGCTCAGCGGCAACGGCAAGGGCAAGAGCAGCTCGGCTTTCGGCATGCTCGCGCGGGCCATGGGCCACGACCTGCAGTGCGGCGTGGTGCAATTCATCAAGGGGCGCAACAGCACCGGCGAGGAGCTGTTCTTCCGGCGCTTTCCCGAGCAGGTGCGCTACCACGTGATGGGCGAAGGCTTCACCTGGGAAACCCAGGATCGCCAGCGTGACATCGCGGCGGCCGAAGCGGCCTGGGAAGTCTCCAGGCAACTGCTGCGCGATCCAGCCATTGGCCTGGTGGTGCTCGACGAACTCAATATCGCGCTCAAGCACGGGTATCTCGATCTGGACACCGTGCTGAGCGATCTGCAGGCGCGTCCACCCATGCAGCATGTGATCGTCACCGGCCGTGGCGCCAAGCCCGAGCTGATCGAGCTGGCCGACACGGTGACCGAAATGGGCATGATCAAGCATGCTTTCCAGGCTGGCATCCGTGCCCAGAAGGGCATCGAGCTATGACCGAACCGCGCCAGTGCCCGGCGGTGCTGATCGCCGCGCCGGCCTCCGGGCAGGGCAAGACCACCGTCACCGCCGCTCTGGCGCGCCTGCATCGCAATCAGGGCCGCCGCGTGCGGGTGTTCAAGTGTGGCCCGGATTTTCTCGATCCGATGATCCTGGCAAGGGCCAGCGGTGCTCCGGTCTATCAATTGGACATGTGGATGGTCGGCGAGCAGGACAGCCGGCGGTTGCTGTGGGAAGCGGCCGAGGAAGCCGACATCATCCTCATCGAGGGGGTCATGGGGCTGTTCGACGGTACACCCTCGAGCGCTGACCTGGCGCGCCATTTCGGTGTTCCGGTGCTGGCGGTGATCGACGGCACGGCCATGGCGCAGACTTTCGGCGCCCTGGCGCTCGGTTTGGCCTGTTACCAGCCTGACCTGCCGTTTGCCGGGGTTCTGGCCAACCGTGTCGGCACCGTGCGCCATGCGCAGTTGCTCGAAGGCAGCCTGACCCAGGGGCTGCGCTGGTACGGCGCCTTGTCCCGGGAAACCGGGATCGAATTGCCCAGCCGCCATCTGGGGTTGGTGCAGGCCAGCGAGCTCAACGATCTGGACACCCGTCTGGATGCCGCGGCCGCAGCCCTTGCGCAGACCTGCCAGGTGGCCTTGCCGCCCGCGGTCACGTTCGCCGTCCCGGTCGAGCACCGAGTCGCGCGGCTGCTCGACGGCGTGCGCATCGCCGTGGCCCGCGATGCCGCTTTCGCCTTCGTCTATGACGCCAGCCTCGATGTACTACGCGACATGGGCGCCGAGCTGGTGTTCTTCTCGCCGCTGCACGATGTGCACCTGCCCGCGTGCGACAGCCTTTACCTGCCCGGCGGCTACCCGGAGCTGCATCACCTGGCACTCGCCGCCAACACTTCGATGCTCGCCGACATTCGTGCCCATCACGCAGCGGACAAACCGCTGTTGGCCGAATGCGGCGGCATGCTTTACCTGCTCGACGCGCTGACCGATGTCGACGGCGCCCGCGCCGAGCTGCTGGGGTTGCTGCCGGGCGAGGCGGTCATGCAGAAACGCCTGGCCGCCCTCGCGTTGCAGGCGGTCGAGCTGCCTGAGGGCGTCCTGCGCGGGCACACCTACCACCATTCGCTGACCAGTACCGAACTGCAGCCGATCGCGCGTGGCGTGAGCCCCAATGGCGGTCGTGGCGCCGAGGCGGTTTACCGCCAGGGGCGGATGACGGCCTCTTACGTGCATTTCTATTTCCCGTCCAATCCGGCGGCGGTGGCAGGGCTGTTCGCCCCCGCTGATTGCGCGCGTGCAACCGAGCATCGGGACGCGTCATGAACGAGCCCTACAGCGACAGTGAGCGCGCCGCCATCTACCGTGTCATTGCCGAACGCCGCGACATGCGCCACTTCATCGGCGGCAGCGTGCCTCCCGCGCTGCTCGCCCGGTTACTGGCGGCTGCCCATCAAGGGCCCAGTGTCGGCCTGATGCAACCGTGGCGCTTCGTCCGCATCAGCGACCGGGCCTTGCGCGGCCGCATCCAGGCCCTGGTCGAGGAGGAGCGGCTTCTCACCGCGCAGGCCATGGGCGAGCGCTCCGACCAGTTCATGCAGCTCAAGGTCGAGGGCATCAATGACTGCGCCGAGGTGCTGGTGGCCGCGCTGATGGACGATCGCGAGCGCCATGTGTTCGGCCGCCGGACCTTGCCGGAAATGGACCTGGCCTCGGTCTCCTGCGCCATCCAGAACCTGTGGCTGGCCGCACGCGCCGAAGGCCTGGGCATGGGTTGGGTATCGCTGTTCGATCCTCAGGCCCTGGCCGAGGTGCTGGGCATGCCCGCCGGGGCCAAGCCGGTGGCGGTGCTGTGCCTGGGGCCGGTCGAGCAATTCTACGAAGCGCCCATGCTGGAACTGCAGGGCTGGGCGGCAGGCCAGCCACTCGAACAGATGCTGTACGAAAACCAGTGGGGAACATCGTTGTGAGTATCGCGTTGATGACGGTCGCCGGGGTGGCGCTCGATGCCCTCTTGGGCGAGCCGCGCAAGCACCATCCGCTGGTGGCTTTCGGCCGTCTGGCCAATCGCATCGAGACACGCTTCAACCGCGCCGGGCGTGGCTGGCGCAGCCACGGCGTCACCGCCTGGTTCCTGGCTGTGGTGCCCTTGACCCTGCTGGCCACGGTGCTGTCCTGGCTGCCGCTGGTGGGCTGGCTGGTCGAGATTTTTGCGCTGTACCTTGCGCTGGGCATGCGCAGCCTGGGTGAGCACGTGATGCCCGTGGCCCAGGCGCTGCGCAGCGACGACCTGGACGCTGCGCGTCAGCGGGTCGGCTACCTGGTCAGCCGCCAGACCGAAGCGCTCGACGCCGAAGCGGTGGCCCGCGCCGGTACCGAATCGGTGCTGGAAAACGGCAGTGACGCCGTGTTCGCGGCCATCTTCTGGTTCGTCGTGGCCGGCGCCCCTGGTGTCGTTCTCTACCGGCTGAGCAATACGCTGGACGCCATGTGGGGCTATCGCAACGAACGTTTCGAACGCTTTGGCTGGGCCGCGGCGCGAATCGACGACGTGCTCAACTACATTCCGGCGCGCCTGGTCGCGCTCACCTACGCAGTCCTGGGCAAGACCCGCCTGGCCCTGCGTTGCTGGCGGCAACAGGCGCCGAAATGGGACAGCCCCAATGCCGGCCCGGTGATGGCGGCAGGCGCCGGCGCGCTCGGTGTGCAACTCGGTGGCCCGGCGATCTACCACGGCGAACTGCATGAGCGTGCCGTGCTGGGCGAAGGCGCGCCGGCCGATGCCGACGCCATCGAGCGCGGTTGGAACCTGGTCCGGCACGGCGTCTGGCTATGGCTGCTGGTACTGTGCCTGGGAGGCTTGATCGATGCTTGAACACGGAGGGCGCTTGCGCCAGGCAGTGCTCGATTACGGCATTGCCGAAGCGGACTGGGTCGACCTGTCCACCGGTATCGCCCCCTGGGCGTTCCCCATTCCCGACATCGCGCCCCGCGCCTGGGCCCGGCTGCCGGAAAACGACGACGGCCTGGAAGACGCTGCACGCGGCTATTACGGCTTCCAGCACGTGCTGCCGGTGCCGGGTTCGCAGGCGGCGATTCAGACACTGCCACGCCTGCGTCGCAGCGGTCGGGTAGGGGTGCTGTCGCCGTGTTACGCCGAACACGCCGAAGGCTGGCGCCAGGCTGGGCATGTGGTGCGGGAAATCAACGAGGAGGAAGTCGAGCACTTCATCGACAGCCTCGACGTGCTGGTCGTGGTCAATCCGAACAACCCGACCGGGCGGGTGCTGTCCACCGAGCGGCTGCTGGCCTGGAACGCCCGGTTGAACTGTCGCGGCGGCTGGCTGGTGGTCGACGAGGCCTTCATGGACAACACGCCGCAGGGCAGTCTGGCAAGGCACGGTGTTCAGCCCGGACTGATCGTGCTGCGCTCGTTCGGCAAGTTCTTCGGCCTGGCGGGCGTGCGCCTGGGCTTCGTTCTGGGCGAGCCGCGCCTGCTGCGGTCGCTGGCCGAGCTGATCGGGCCCTGGGCCGTCAGCGGTCCGACACGACGATTGGGCCAGGCGTGCCTGCTAGACGAGGCTGCACAGCGTGCCCAGATTGCCCGCTGCGCGCAGGCCAGTGAGCGCCTGCTGCGGTGCCTGCAACATCACGGCCTGGCGCCTCAGGGCGGCTGCGCGCTGTTCCAGTCGGTATCGTGCGCGCAGGCCGAGCACCTGCAGGGGTTTCTGGCCCAGCGTGGCATCCTGGTGAGGCTGTTCAAACAGGACAGCCGCCTGCGCTTCGGCCTGCCCGCCGACGAGGGTGACTGGGCGCGACTCGAAGCTGCCCTGAGCGACTATCGGGAGCACCTGGCATGAGCACATTGATGGTCCAGGGCACGACGTCCGATGCCGGCAAAAGCACCCTGGTCACCGCGCTGTGCCGCTGGCTGACCCGCCAGGGCGTCGCCGTGGTGCCGTTCAAGCCGCAGAACATGGCGCTCAACAGCGCGGTGACCGCCGACGGCGGCGAGATCGGTCGCGCCCAGGCCGTGCAGGCCCAGGCCGCGTACCTTGAGCCGCACACCGACATGAACCCGGTGTTGCTCAAGCCCAACAGCGACACCGGTGCCCAGGTGATCATTCACGGCCGTGCCGTGACCACCATGAACGCGGTCGCCTATCACGACTACAAGGCCATCGCCATGCAGGCGGTACTGGCGTCGCACCAGCGTTTGAACGACACGTACGATGTGGTGATGGTCGAAGGCGCCGGGTCGCCGGCCGAGATCAACCTGCGCGCCGGCGACATCGCCAACATGGGCTTTGCCGAAGCGGTCGACTGCCCGGTGCTGCTGATCGCCGACATCAACCGTGGCGGCGTCTTCGCCCATCTGGTCGGCACCCTGGAATTGCTCTCGCCCACTGAACAGGCGCGAGTGCAGGGCTTCATCATCAATCGCTTTCGCGGCGACATCGCCTTGCTCCAACCTGGCCTGGATTGGCTGGAAGCCCGCACTGGCAAGCCGGTGATCGGTGTGCTGCCCTACGTCATGGACCTGCACCTGGAAGCCGAAGACGGCTTGGATCGGCGTCAGTCGGGCAAGGCCGACACCGTGCTCAAGGTGATCGTGCCGGTGCTGCCACGCATCAGCAACCACACCGATTTCGATCCGCTGCGCCTGCACCCGCAGGTCGACCTGCAGTTCATCGGCGCAGGTGACGATATCCCCCCGGCTGACCTGATCATCCTGCCCGGCTCCAAGAGCGTGCGCGCCGATCTGGCCCACCTGAGGGCCCAGGGTTGGGAAGAGGCGATCAACCGCCACCTGCGTTACGGCGGCAAGGTGCTGGGGATCTGCGGCGGCCTGCAGATGCTCGGCACGCGCATCGATGACCCCTTGGGACTCGAAGGCGCCGCCGGTTCCAGTGCAGGCCTGGGCCTGCTGGAGTTCACCACCCAATTGCATGCGGAAAAACAGTTGCGCAACGTCACTGGCCAACTGAGCCTCGAACAGGCCGCTGTCAGCGGCTACGAGATTCACGCCGGCGTCACCGTCGGCGCGGCGCTCGAGCGTCCGGCCGTGCAGCTCAGTGATGGTCGGCGCGACGGCGCGATCAGCGCGGACGGGCAGATCCTGGGCACGTACCTGCATGGACTGTTCGAAGCGCCGCAGTCGTCCGTGGCACTGCTGCGCTGGGCGGGGCTCGCCGACGTGCAATCGGTGGACTACCACGCGCTGCGTGAAGCGGACATCGAACGCCTGGCCGATCTGGTCGAGCGGCATCTGGACACCGCTCGCCTGCGTGAACTGTGTAGCCTGCCTGGCGGGAGTGTTTGACATGCTGCAACTGATTCTGGGTGGCGCCCGCTCGGGCAAGAGCCGCCTGGCCGAACGCCTGGCCGCCGACAGCCAGCTCAAGGTGATCTACATCGCGACCAGCCAACCGCTGGACGGCGAGCTCGACCAGCGTGTGGCTTTGCACCGTGCACGTCGTCCCGATCACTGGGGGCTGGTGGAAGAGCCCTTGGCCCTGGCACAGGTGCTGCGCAGCCAGGCGCGGGCTGATCGCTGTCTGCTGGTCGATTGCCTGACCCTGTGGTTGACCAACCTGCTCATGCTCGACGATGCACAGCGTCTGAACGCAGAGCGCGAGGCGCTGCTTGAAACCTTATCCAGCCTGCCGGGTGAGATCCTCTTCGTCAGCAACGAAACCGGCCTGGGTGTGGTGCCCTTGGGCGAGCTGACCCGGCGCTTCGTCGACGAGGCCGGCCTGCTGCACCAGGCGTTGGCCGAACGTTGCGAGCGAGTGGTGTTCACGGTGGCCGGCCTCCCCATGATACTGAAAGGACCTGCGTTATGAACTCAGCCTGGTGGCTGCAAACTGCCCGTGCACCCGATGCGAACATTCATCGCCAAGCGCTGGAGCGTCAGCAGCAGTTGACCAAGCCAGCCGGCTCGCTGGGCGCGCTCGAGCAGATCGCCGTGCAACTGGCGGTGCTGCAAGGTCGACTCAAACCTTCGGTCGAACAGGTCTGGATCGCGGTGTTCGCTGCCGATCACGGCATCGTCGCCGAGGGTGTCTCACCCTATCCGCAGGAAGTCACCGCGCAGATGGTGCACAACTTCGTCAATGGTGGGGCGGCCATCAGCGTATTGGCCCGTCGCCTGGCGGCGCGCCTGGAAGTCGTGGACCTGGGGACCGCCACGCCACTCAACGACTTGCCCGGCGTGCAGCATGTACGCATCGCCGCCGGTACGCGCAATTTCATCGAAGCTCCAGCGATGAGCTTCGAGCAAGGCCTGCAGGCACTGCAGGCCGGTCGCGACAGCGTGTTGCGAGCCAAGGCCGGCGGCAGCGAACTGTTCATCGGCGGTGAAATGGGCATCGGCAACACGACGTCCGCCACCGCCCTGGCCTGTGCGTCCCTGGGGTGCGCGGTGGCCGAACTGGCGGGGCCGGGCACGGGCCTGGACGCTGTCGGTGTGGCGCACAAGGTGCAGGTCATCGAACGGGCCTTGCAGGTTCACGCCGACCTGCCCGACGAGCCTTTGCAACGCTTGTTCTGCTTCGGCGGCTTCGAAGTCGCCGCGCTGGTCGGCGCCTACCTGGCCTGTGCTCAGGAGGGCATTGCGGTCCTGGTCGACGGCTTCATCTGCAGCGTCGCTGCGCTGGTGGCGGTGCAGTTGAATCCGTCCATTCGGCCTTGGCTGCTGTTCGCGCACAACGGCGCCGAGCCGGGCCATCGTCACGTACTTGCGGCGCTCGACGGGCAACCGTTGTTGCAGCTTGGCTTGCGTCTGGGTGAGGGCAGCGGTGCGGCACTGGCGGTGCCGCTGTTGCGCCTGGCGTGCGACCTGCACGGGCAGATGGCGACCTTCGCCGAAGCCGCCGTGGCGGATCGCCCGGCATGACCCTGCACCTGGACCTGCTGCGCCATGGCGAAACCGAGATCGGCGGCTTTCGCGGCAGCCTCGACGATGCCCTGACCGAACGCGGCTGGGCGCAGTTGCATGCGGCAATCGCCGAGCGCTCCGGCTGGGACCGGATCGTCAGCTCGCCACTGCAGCGCTGCGCACGCTTTGCCCAGGTGCTGGCCGAACAACGCGGGCTGCCGCTGAGCGTCGACGCCGGTTTGCAAGAGCTGCACTTCGGTGCCTGGGAAGGGCTGAGTGCAGCGCAGTTGATGCAGACCGATGAAGCCGGCCTGGGCCTGTTCTGGAACGATCCCTATGCGTTCACGCCGCCCGACGGCGAGCCCATGCTGGATTTCTCCGCGCGCATCCATGCCGCGTTGAGCAGGCTGCACCTGCAGTATCCGGGCGAGCGGTTGCTGCTGGTGGTGCACGGTGGAGTCATGCGCCTGCTGCTGGCCGAAGCGCGCGGGCTGCCACGCGAACAGCTGCTCCAGGTCGAGGTCGGCCACGGTGCCTTGTTCAGCGTGACGATGGCGGCCGACGGCCGCTTGAGCGAGCGGTCCTGAGCATGCTGCCCTTCTGGATCGCCCTGCAGTTTCTAAGCAGTCTGCCAGTGCGCTTGCCTGGCATGCCCAGTGCCCAGGCGTCGGGCCGTTCGCTGTTGTTCTATCCGGCCGTGGGGTTGCTGTTTGGCGCACTCTTGTGGGCTGCCAACGCTCTGCTCGCTGGAACGCCGATACTTCTGCATGCGGCGTTGCTGCTGACGCTGTGGGTGGTGCTCAGCGGCGGTCTGCACCTGGACGGGCTGGCGGACAGCGCCGATGCCTGGCTGGGTGGATTCGGCGACCGCGAACGCACCTTGCTGATCATGAAAGACCCGCGCAGCGGACCCATGGCCGTGGTCACCCTGGTGCTGGTGCTGCTGGTCAAGTTCTGCGCGCTGCTGGCCTTGCTCGAACAGGGCCAGCAGGCCGCTCTGGTCTTGGCTCCGGTGCTGGCGCGAGCCGCCATGCTCGGCCTGTTCATGAGCACGCCGTACGTGCGTGCCGGTGGGCTGGGCCAGGCGTTGGCCGACCACTTGCCACGCCGTGCCGGGCGTTGGGTATTGGGCGCTGTCGCGCTCGCCAGTCTAGGGTTCTGTGGGGTCTGGATCAGCCTGTTAATGCTGGTGGGCTTTTGGGTATTGCGGCGCCAGATGATCCGGCGCCTGGGTGGCACCACGGGTGACACCGCCGGTGCCATGCTCGAATTGCTTGAACTGCTGGTGCTGCTCGCCGCCGCGCTATAGATATCACCGTTCATGGCCGTGCACGAGATGCTGCCTGTCGGCGCTGAACAGGCATACAATCGGGCAGCCTGTCCCTTCCTGCCCGGAGCACACAATAATGACATCGGTATGGCGTACCAGCGGCTGGGTGCTGCTCGGCGCAGCGTTGATCCTCGCCCTGTCCTTGGGCATTCGTCACGGCTTCGGCTTGTTTCTGGCGCCCATGAGCGCAGAATTCGGTTGGGGGCGAGGCGTGTTCGCCCTGGCCATTGCCCTGCAGAACCTGATCTGGGGACTGGCCCAGCCCTTCGCCGGCGCCTTGGCTGACCGCTTCGGCGCCGGGCGAGTGGTGGCGCTGGGTGGCGTGCTCTATGCGGTCGGCCTGGGCTGCATGGGCCTGGCCGATTCCGAGCTGAGCCTGACTCTCAGCGCAGGTCTGCTGATCGGTCTGGGGCTTTCCGGTACGTCCTTCTCGGTGATTCTGGGGGTGGTCGGGCGAGCCCTGCCAGCCGAGCACCGCAGCATGGGCATGGGCATCGCCAGCGCCGCCGGCTCGTTTGGTCAGTTCGCGATGCTGCCAGGCACCCTCGGCCTCATCAGTTGGCTGGGTTGGTCCGCAGCCTTGCTGGTGATGGGCGTGCTGGTAGCGTTCATCGTGCCGCTGGTGCGCTTGCTCAAGGACCGACCATTGCCGAGCCAGGGTCCTGAGCAGACCCTGGGCCAGGCGCTGCGCGAAGCCTGCAGTCACTCGGGCTTCTGGCTGTTGGCGCTGGGCTTTTTCGTCTGTGGTTTCCAGGTGGTGTTCATCGGCGTGCACCTGCCTTCCTATCTGGTCGATCAGCACCTTCCCGCGAGCGTGGGCACCACCGTGCTCGCGCTCATCGGCCTGTTCAACATTGTCGGCACCTACACCGCCGGCTGGCTGGGCGGTCGCATGTCCAAGCCGCGCTTGCTCACCGCGTTGTACCTGCTGCGCGCCGTGGTGATCGTGCTATTTCTGTGGTTCCCGGTGACGACCTTCAGCGCCTGCCTGTTCGGCATGGCGATGGGCTTGCTCTGGCTGTCCACGGTTCCATTGACCAATGGCACGGTGGCGACCCTGTTCGGCGTGCGCAACCTGTCGATGCTCGGTGGCATCGTGTTTCTCTTTCACCAGTTGGGAGCGTTTCTCGGCGGCTGGCTGGGCGGCCTGGTGTACGACCAGACCGGCAGCTATGACCTGGTCTGGCAGTTGTCGATTGCCCTGAGCCTGCTTGCAGGAGCGCTCAATTGGCCGGTGCGCGAGCGGCCTGTTGCACGGCTGCAAGCGCAGGGTGCGACAGCATGAACAGGTTGCGAAGTCTGCAACTGGCTGTGGTGGCTGTGCTGCTGGGGCTATTGGGGCTGGCGTGGTGGGGCTGGCAGCAGGGCGGTCTGGCCTTGCTGCAGCTGAACATGAGCCTGTGCTGAGCCTGAACATGAAAAAGCCCCGAACCTGTCGGGGCTTTTGCGGTGAACCGATCGATCAGAAGCGATAGGTCACGGAAGTGCCGAAGCCATGTGCGCTGTTCTCGTACTT
Organism: Pseudomonas sp. UBA6276; assembly: GCF_002438365.1. Classification (NCBI taxonomy): domain Bacteria; kingdom Pseudomonadati; phylum Pseudomonadota; class Gammaproteobacteria; order Pseudomonadales; family Pseudomonadaceae; genus Pseudomonas; species Pseudomonas sp. UBA6276. Next base: position 29,733 of record NZ_DJUS01000185.1, on the reverse strand, counting down.
GGCCTGGTAGGCACCCTTGGTGGCGCTGACCAGATTGATCTTCGTGTCTTCTTCCTTCAGGTAGGAATAGGCGAAGTCGAAGGTCAGGTCGTCGGTCGGGCTCCAGCCAGCACCAAAGCTGAGAATGGCGCGGTCACCCGTCGGGATGCGTGGCGAGCGGTTGGTGTTGTTGGTCGGCGACTGGTCGACCGAGAACCCTGTGCGCAGCGTCCACTGCTTGTTCAGCTTATAGGCGGCGCCCACGGCATGGGACCAGGTGTCATGCCAGTTCTGCTCTTCGGTGATGGTGCCGATCGAGGGACGCAGCAGTGCAGGCACGCCGTCGTTCTCGACCGAAATTTCCTTCAGGCGACTCCAGCGGGTCCAGGTGCTGCCTGCGTACAGGGTCCAGTCCTGGTTGAGCTCGTGGGTGACCGAGAAGTCCACCGACTCAGGCGTGTCGATGTCCAGCGAGGCGTCGTACTTGCTGCCGTTGAACGGCCCGAAACCTGAGCCCTCGACCTTGGTATGGCCATCGAGCTTGTACTTGACCTTGGAGTGGTAGGTCAGGCCCAGGCGGGTGTCGTCAGTGGCCTGCACGAGCACGCCGACGTTGAAGCCCACGGCGGTGTCGTCGCCCTTGATCTTGACTTCACCGTCGTTGCGGCCGGGTGTGGCACGGTTCAGCGTGGCCGATGTCAGCTCGCCTTCGAGGCGGTTGATGGTCGGGCCGAAGCCGATCGAAACGCGGTCGTTGAAGGCATAGCTGATGGTGGGCTGCAGGGTGACGACGGCCACATGGCTCTTGTCAGCCCAGTAGCGGCCAGCGAACCCGCTTTCATAGTCGGTGACCAGGCCGAACGGGGCGTAGAGGCCCAAACCGACCGTCCAGTTGTCATCCAGCGGCTTGACGTAGTAGCCCATCGGAACGCCAACGAACGGCACCATGTCGCCGTCGTTGCTGCCGCCGAAGGTCCCGCGTCCGCTGAGGTCGGTCTTGGCGACGATGGCTGCGGCCCCGACGCTGACCTGTTCACGCTTGATACGCGACATGCCGGCCGGGTTGCCATAGACGGTGCTGGCGTCTTCGGCGGATGACGAGCGCCCGGCGAAGCCGGTGCCCATGCCGCTGATGCTTTGTTCGTTGAGGGCGAAGCCGGCAGCGAAGAGTTGGCCGGATGCCAGAGTGACAGCGAGGCCGAGAGTGGTCTTGAGCATTAGTCTTTTCATTGTTTTAACTCTAGGGGGGCACTGAGGCGCAAGCTACCAACATTTTGATCGCAACGCTATAGCCTGAAACACTCCGGCTAGAGCGGTTTTGTAGGACAATCCGACCAGATTTCGCGAGCGTTCAAATCCGTTCTGCATGCTGCCTGTGCCTGTGGTGCCCGTGTTGCGGGCACGAACGGGCATCTGGCAGGTCAGGTCGAGCCGTCTAGACCGGTCACTTGGGGTTGCATTCAGGAAAAAAGAACTGACGTCAGAATTACGCCGGACCCGACCTTCGGTTCCACAAAGGGTTCAATCCAAGACAGGTGTGCGGTAACTTGTGTTTACAGTTGGTCGTCACAAATGGCCGCAATGCCATGCGCCGAAGGTCAAATCCCGGGCAAGAAAAAGCCCCGGATGTCGGGGCTTTTCGTGCGTCGCCGCGGCGATCAGGCAACCAGTGCCTGACGCGTGCGTTCGATCACGGCCTGCAACGGTTCTGCACTGGAATACTGTTCCGGGTACAGACGCTCGCTGTGACGGGCAATGCCGTGTTCGTTGACGATGGTGAAGCTGAAGCAGCCTTTGCGCGCTGCCATGATCAGGCAGTTCATCGGAGCGAAGGCGTGGGTGAGGGTGCGGATAGCATCCTGGGTCTGGATATGAGTCATGTTGTTGTGTGTTCCTGCAATGGTCACGACTTGGAGCCGTGATCGATAAAAACGTTCCAGTGACGCGGGCCTTTTGGCCGGGCGAAGAACCTGTCTGGAACAAGACAGCCAGTGAACAGCGCCGCTTTGATATGGCTGTTGGACTGACTGGTAGGTACTTAGGAGGGCAGGCAACATTCCGGGCTGAGGTTCATGGCCCTGGAAGCAGATCCTGATCAATCGTAGGTTGGTCGGGGCAGAGTAATTCGCTTGATGCCGGACTTGTTCGCAAGTCGGGGGGCGTTACCTGGAGACCATCATGTTGGTCGATCCCGTGTGAACAGGGTGGTCGACCTGAATTGACTTTCAGCTTGGTACTAACGGGTCGAAGACTATCGCAGCCGGCGCAGGGTACGCAAGCTCTTTCGCAAAAAAATGCACTATGGCACCGATGCAGATGCAAACGAAGCGTTAAGGGCCTTCTGTGTACGAAGATGTGTCTGCAGGGCCTGCCAAGCGCTCCTGGATCATGGCTACTCGTTATCAGTCGCTTAAGTCAATGAAAAAAAACGTCTTTTCGAGTTGGTGAAAAAATCGACAGTTTGACTTCAGGCCCCATTCCATACGGGTTTGCGAGGGGCGGGGGGGTGTTGTCCACTGACTTATCCACAGCTTCTGTGGATTGTCCCGACGGCCCGCTCTAGCACGGGATCAGCTCGCCTGGCAGCAAGAACATTTACCGTGAACGCCTAAACCCTGGCGAGATACCGCCGATAACGTGCACATGACCCTGATGCCGGTGCCCTATGTTCAACAATAAACTCAAACAGCAACTCAGCGCCCAGGCCGACGAACTGGTGGAGCTGCGCCAACTGGTCGCCGGCATGACGAATGAAATGCTCAGCCTCGACATCGATACGTCGCTGCGCATCATCGCCTGCAATGAATTGTTCGCCACCACCCTGGGCTATACCGAGGCGCAGCTGGTGGGCCGGTTGATGACCGAGCTGGTTCCCAGTTACGTGACCAAGCTGCCTTGCTACAACAACTTCCGCTCGGCGGTGGCAGCGGGTACGTCGGTGTCCGACAACTATCGCTACCTCAAGGCCGATGGCAGCCTGGTCTGGGTCAACGCCCACTGGAAACCCATCAGAAACGCGGCGGGTGTGCTCATGCACATCAAGTGCTTTGCAACCGATGTCACCCAGAGCATGGAGAAGGCCGCGGAAAACGCCTCGTTCATCGACGCCTTGCTGCGGTCCACGGCGGTCATCGAATTCGATCTGAAAGGCAACGTGCTGTCGGCCAACGATCAGTTCATGCGCGGCATGGGCTATACCCTGGCGCAGGTGCAAGGCAAACACCATCGCATGTTTTGCCACAGCGAGGATGCCAACGCTCCCAGCTACGGCGAGTTCTGGGCGAGCCTCAACCGCGGCGAGTTCATGGCCGGACGCTTCAAGCGCCTGGACAGCATGGGTCGCACCATCTGGCTGGAAGCGACCTACAACCCGGTCTACGACACCGAAGGCAAGCTCTACAAGGTGGTCAAGTTTGCCACTGTGGTCACCGATCAGGTCGAGCGCGAAGCGGAAGTCAACCAGGCGGCGCAGACTGCCTATGATATCTCGCGCAGTACCGACACCAGCGCCCAACGGGGCGCGGTGGTGGTGACCGATACAGTGCAGACCATGCGCAAGATCGCCGACGACATGCAGTCGGCGGCAAGCGGTGTGGAGGCGCTGGGCAAGCAGTCGCTGCTGATCAGTTCGATCATCCAGACCATCAGCAGCATCGCGCAACAGACCAACCTGCTGGCCTTGAACGCCGCCATCGAAGCGGCCCGTGCCGGCGAGCAGGGGCGTGGGTTCGCCGTGGTGGCCGATGAAGTCCGGCAGTTGGCGGGGCGCACCAGCACCGCGACCGACGAGATCGCCGCGGTGGTTCAGCAGAACCAGGCGCTGGTCGATGGCACGGTACGCGACATGGCCAACAGCAGGCTGCAGGCCGAGCAGGGCGTTCAACTGGCCGGGCAGGCCGGTGACGTGATCGTCGAAATCCAGGATGGGGCAAAAAAGGTGGTGGAGGCGGTCGCTCGTTTCACCAACCTCTGACGGCCTGTACGGCGCCTTCGCGACGGTTGTATTAGAATGGGCGACGTTCATTCAGCGAAGGTAATCGATATGACAGTCCAGACCGAAACCGCTCTGCTGGCGGGTGGCTGCTTCTGGGGCATGCAGGACCTGATTCGTCGTTATCCAGGCGTCCTGAAAACGCGGGTCGGGTACAGCGGGGGCGATGTGCCCAACGCCACCTACCGCAACCATGGCACTCACGCTGAAGCCATCGAGATCGTTTTCGATCCCAGCGTGATCAGCTACCGCCAGATCCTCGAGTTTTTCTTCCAGATTCATGACCCGTCCACTGCCAACCGCCAAGGCAACGACCTGGGCCTGAGCTACCGTTCGGCAATCTTCTACACCAGTGAAGAACAACAACGTGTGGCGCTGGAGACCATCGCCGATGTCGACGCCTCGGATCTGTGGCCCGGCAAGGTCGTGACCGAACTGGCCCCGGCGGGTGATTTCTGGGAAGCCGAGCCCGAGCATCAGGACTACCTGGAGCGTATTCCCAACGGCTATACCTGCCATTTCATACGGCCGAACTGGAAGCTTCCTGCGCGCGGCTGAGCGGTACATCTCCAAAGTTAGACACATCCAGACATAATTCCCCGACCTTGGTGCGTGCCAGGGCGGGGCGTTTGTTGTCGCAAGCCTCTTCGATGTTCTCCCTCCCTATGTAGACCGCAGCCGCTGTGCTCTTCAGGCCTTGTACCGGCTATCTCTTCGCGAGTTTCCCAGCCTGTTTCCGTTATCAGTAGCGAGCTTCGACTGCAAACGCGTGCGTATGGCATGCGCGAATTCATGTCAGCTGACATGAATTACCATTTACATTTTTTTTACATTTGCATAGCCTTGCCGCGCTTCCGCATTCAACGCGGTTTCGCACACAAGTTTGCGAGGTCTCCTACAGCCCGCATTCGAGTCTTCGCCCGGGGGGGGCAGACCGCCTTGTGTGGGTTCCTGAGGTCATGCCATGAATCAATTTCCGTTGCGCCCCATTGCGCTCTGCATTTCTTTGTCCATCGCCGGCCTGGCCCAGGCAGCACCCATCGCGGCGAATTCGCCTGCACAGCCATTGGCTGAAGCACCGACGGACACTGCTGCAAGCGGTGCGGCCATCGAGCTGGGCGCGACAGCGGTGTCGGCCACCAGCAGTTCCATTGCCGGCACGAGCACCACTGAGCACTCCGGTTCCTACACTACCGGCAGCATGAGCACCGCGACCAAGCTGCCGCTGTCGATCCGTGAAACGCCACAGTCGGTCAGCGTCATCACGCGCCAGCGCATCGAAGATCAAGGGCTGAACGACGTCAACGACGTGGTCAAGTACGCACCTGGCGTCACCCTGCGAAAGTTCGGCGGCGACCGTCAGCAGTTCCTGGCGCGTGGCTTCACCATCGACAACCTCATGTACGACGGCTTGCCGACCATCCTCAGCACGTTCACTCAGGACACGTTAGCTGAGGCTGACCTGGCGATATATGACCACGTTGAGGTTGTACGGGGAGCGACCGGCTTGATGACCGGCTCCGGCAGTCCCTCGGCCACGCTGAACCTGGTGCGCAAGCGTCCGACAGCCACTCCGCAGGTGAGCATCACGACCAGCGCCGGCAGTTGGGATCGTTATCGCACAGAGGTGGATGCATCGAACAAGCTGAATGACTCCGGTACCGTTCGCGGTCGAGTGGTGGCGGCTTATCAGGATGACAAGAGCTTTATCGATGAGCGCGACAAGCAGCGCCAGACCTTCTACGGTGTCCTTGAAGCTGATCTGAGCGACTCGACCACGTGGACCATCGGCGCGTCGAAACAGCGCGACGATGCCACCTCGGACTGGGGCAGCCTGCCGTCCGGCTACAACGGTGAATATCTCGGCCTGCCGCGCTCGACCTTTCTCAGCGGCGACTGGGCCTACTGGGATCGCGACAACGTCAGCGTTTTCACCGACCTGACCCATCGTTTCGACAATGGTTGGAACGCCCGTCTGGCCGGCTCGAAGATCTGGGCCGAGTCCAACACGTTCTCCAATTACCTGAGCTTTCCCTATCCCTACCTGGGCTCGGGCTACGAGCAAGGCGCCGGTCAGTACGACACCACCGATACCCAGACCAACCTGGACGGCTCGCTGTCCGGCCCGTTCCAGCTGTTTGGTCGCGAGCACGAATTGAGTGTCGGGGTGAGCCATCGCCAGGAGAAGTTCGACCAGACCGGTGGTTACTGGGCTGGGTATCCAGTGGATCCCTACAACATTCGTCCCGAGCTGGTGCCCAAGCCTTCAAGGGCCGATCGGTCTCCCTATGCCAGCAAGAATACGGCCACCGAAGACGCTGCCTACGCCGTTGCGCGTTTCAATCCGATCGATCCCCTGCACATCATCGTCGGCAGTCGGTTGAGCTGGTATGACTACGATAACCGGACCGGTCCAGGCGACTACAAGGTGACTCAGGAAGTCACGCCATACGCGGGCGTGATCTACGACCTCAATGACACCTACTCGGTGTATGCGAGTTATACCGAAATCTTCAAACCACAGACCGAGCAGGACAGTGGCGGCTCGGTACTGGATCCGATGACCGGCAAGAGCTATGAGATCGGACTCAAGGGCGAGTACTTCGACGGAGCCTTGAACGCTTCCTTCGCATTGTTCGACATGACTCAGGAGAAGCGGGCCTACCTGCTCACCAACCAGAACGCATCCAATTGCGCGACGTTTCCTGCGACCAGTTGCTACGGTTCGGCCGGCGAAGTACGCAGCCGCGGCATCGACACGGAAATCACCGGCGCGCTTACGCCGAACTGGCAATTCTCGGCTGCCTATACGCTCATCCTCAGTCAATACGTCAAGGATGCTGTCGAGCGGAACGAGGGCCGCAAGTTCGCGCCCGATCAGCCCAAGCATCTGTTCAAGGCCGCCACCAGTTACAACTTCGAGGGTAACCTGAACAAATTGCGCATTGGTGCGGATGTCATCGCCCAGAGCGATACCTTCAATCGGGTCGGCAGTGGCTATGCCACTCAGGATTCGTATGCTGTGGTTGGTTTGATGGCGGGCTATCAGTTCGACGAGCACTGGGACGGTCGCGTCAATTTCAACAACGTTTTCGATGAGAAGTACTGGCAGGGCATACCGACAGGCTCGGGGAGCGGTACCTATGGCGATCCGCGCAACGTGATGTTCTCGTTGAAGTGGTCCCTGTAGAGACGATTGCCCTCATGGGCCTGAAATAGGCCCATGGTTTGGATGCCGGTGCTTCAAGCGCAATCCGGGACATTCGTGAAAACACTCCTCATCATCGGCATCGGTGCCGGTCATCCCGAACACATCACTGTCCAGGCCGCCCGTGCGCTTGGGCGGGTCGATGTGTTCTTCCTGTTGGACAAGGGCGAGCACAAGGGCAAGCTCAATGCCCTGCGTCGCGACATTCTGGAACGTCACACAACGCCTGGCGCCTATCGAGTGGTCGAGGTGCTTCAGCCCGAGCGTCCGGCTGGGTCGGATTATCGGGCGTCGGTGGATGTTCTGAACACACGCAAGCGCGCGGTCTTCGAGCAACTGCTGGACGACGAAGTGGCTGATGGCGAGTGCGCCGGGGTGCTGGTGTGGGGCGATCCGTCGCTGTACGACAGCACGCTGCGCATCGTCGAGGCGATTGCTGCCGACGGGGCGCGGGCGCTGGACTATGAAGTGTTTCCGGGCGTGACCAGCGTTCAGGCGCTGACGGCGGCGCACCGGATCACTCTCAACAGCATTGCCGGCGCGGTGCAGATCACCACGGGGCGGCGTCTGGCGGCGGGGATGCCGGATGGGGTCGATACGGTGGTGGTGATGCTCGATGCGCAGGACGGCTTCCTGGCCTTGCTTGGGGAGAACCTGGACATCTATTGGGGCGCGTATGTGGGAACCGAGGATGAAGTGCTGCTGAGCGGATGGCTCGATGACGTGGCCGACACTATCGTTCAGGCGCGGCAGGCGGCGCGGCGTCGGCATGGGTGGATCATGGACAGTTATCTGCTCAGGCGGCGTACCTGACACTCCGCGGCGCAGCCGGACGCGGCTCGCGCCGCTGCTACAGGGGTTGTGTTGTGGGCGGTGGGTGCGAGGGGGCTGTAGCAGCGGTGCAAGCCGCGTCGGCGGACGAGGTGATCTCTCTGATACCCCGCGGTGCAGCTGGACGCGGCTCGCGCCGCTGCTACAGGGATTTTGCGTTGCGCAGGCTTGTATTACCCCTACGTCAAGGTCACCATCAGCGCACCCTGCGTTCCGCTGTGAGCCGATATGCCGACCCAGCCTCCCGAACACCCTCGCGATCCCTGCGCGCCTGACGAGCCGAACGCTCCCGATACGGCCGAGCGCTTGCAGTTGGCCCTCGACACCGGGGCGATCGTGGGCACCTGGGTGTGGGATGTCGCAGCCGACCACTTCAGTGCTGACGACCGCTTCGCTCGCACCTTCGGCCTGTCCGCCAAGGTCTGCGCACAAGGCCTGCCGCTGGAAGAGGCCATGGCCAGCGTTCATCCGCAGGATCGGCCCCGGGTCGAGGCGGCCGTGTTCGAGACGCTCGGCAACGGCGGTCATTACCGCTGCGAGTATCGAGTGCTGCAGAGTGATGGCAGCTACCGCTGGATCGAAGCCAACGGCCATGTGGAATTCGACGCAGCCGGCCGGCCGCAGCGCTTTCCCGGTGTTCTGCTGGACATTCAGAAGCGCCGCGCCGCCGAGGCTGAACGCGATCGCATGACCCACCTGCTGCGCACCTTCACCGCTGCCGTGCCGGGTGTGGTCTACGCCAAGGATCGCCAGGGGCGAATGCTGGTGGCCAACCGCGGCACCAGCGAACTCATCGGCAAACCGCCCGAGCAGTACATCGGCCGCACCGACCTGGAGTTTCTGGAAGACAAGGTCCAGGCCAGGGTGATCATGGAGACCGACCGGCGCATCATGGAAGGCCGCCACACCCAGGAAGTGGAAGAAGAAGTGCGCCTTCCCGACGGCACGGCGGCGACCTGGCTGTCGCTCAAGACGCCCCTGGTGGACGAGGACGGCGAAGTCATCGGCTTGATCGGCTCGTCCATCGACGTCACGGCACGCAAGAAGGCCGAGGCTGCCGTCATGGAGCTGAACCAGACCCTCGAAGAGCGCGTGCGCATCGCCATCGCCGAACGGGAAAAGGCCGAGGCGGCGCTGCATCAGGCGCAGAAGATGGAGGCTGTGGGTCAACTGACCGGCGGCATCGCCCACGACTTCAACAACCTGTTGGCGGGCCTGTCCGGAAGCCTGGAGTTGATGCACATGCGCCTCAAGCAGGGGCGTATGGATGATCTGGAACGCTACCTGAACGTGGCCCAAGGCGCGGTCAAGCGCGCCGCGTCGCTGACCCATCGCCTGCTGGCGTTCTCCCGTCGCCAGACCCTGGCGCCGGTACCGACCGACGTCAACGCGCTGATTCGTGGCCTGGAAGAGTTGGTGCGGCGTTCGGTTGGACCGGCCATCGAAGTGAGTGTGCGCGATACCCCCGCGTTGTGGACCGCCCTGATCGATCCGACGCAGCTGGAAAACGCGTTGCTCAACCTGTGCATCAACGCTCGCGACGCCATGCCTGCGGGTGGCCGCATCACCATCGAAACCGCGAACCGGTGGTTGCCCTACAGTGACGAATACAATCACGAGGTGCAGGCTGGCGAGTACCTGGCGCTACACGTCACCGACAACGGCTCGGGGATGACCGATGAAGTGATGGCCAAGGTGTTCGAGCCGTTCTTCACCACCAAACCGGTCGGCGAGGGCACCGGCCTTGGCTTGTCCATGATCTACGGATTCGCCCGGCAATCCGGCGGACTGGTGAAGATCCAGTCGCAGCCAGGCCACGGCACTACGGTCAGCCTGTACCTGCCCAGGCATTGTGCCGGCATGGACGTCGCGCCCGTGGATGCCGGTCATGCACCGATCGAAACGGGGGGGGCCGGCGAGACGGTGCTGGTGGTCGACGACGAGGCATCGGTGCGCGACGCCGTGGCCGAGTTGCTGGAAAGTCTGGGCTATGTGGTCCTGCAGGCCGCAGACAGCGCTCAGGGGCGCGACCTGCTGCAGTCGACGGTGCGCATCGATCTGCTCGTGACGGACGTGGGCCTGCCGGGCGGCCTGAATGGCCGGCAGATGGCAGAGCTGGGGCGGGTGACTCGACCCGGACTGCCTGTGCTGTACATCACCGGCTATGCGCAGAACCTGACACTGGACAAGTGCCATCTGCAGCCGTGCACCGAGGTGCTGACCAAGCCGTTTGCGCTGGAAGCGTTGAGCGAGCGGGTGCGCACCCTGATCACCCAGCGTCAGCCTTGAAACCGGTTCTGCAGACATTAAAAAGCCCCGCCATGGCGGGGCTGCACACTACCAGCAGGCTCATCGGGTCAATCTGGCATTCAGGATCGCGTCGCGCACCAGCGGACGGCAGGCTTCGACAAAAGCGATCAACTGACTGGCCGGGATCGAGCCCAATGCACTGACAGGGGTGTGGCGGATGGTGTTATATTCCTGCGCTGACATGGCGGATACCTCTCAAGGGTTTCATTCGATGTGTCACCCGAGCCGCCGGGACTCTCACCTCCCGGTGGCTCTCTTTTACTTGGTTCGCCAGGCACGCAAAAGCGTTCAATATTTAAGATGGTCAGTCGCCGTACGGTATGTTAGGCCCTCGCTGATCTTCCCTTCGCCATATCAATTCAACGCTGCACGAACACCAGCGCCTTGAGGCCACTGGCCGGATCGATGTCGGCAAATTCCGGCGGGTTGTCCAGGCGTCGCTCCAGACGCAGGCCCGGCGCCTCGCGACGCAATTCCTCGACGAGAAACTCCGGGCCCAGCGCCGGATCGTTCATGCAGGCCAGTACCACACCCGATTCGCTGAGCAGTTCCGGCAGGCGACGCAGCACCCGCTGGTAATCCTTGGTCAGCAGAAAGCTGTCTTTCTGGAACGACGGCGGGTCGATGATGACCATGTCGTATGGGCCGTCCCTGCAGACTCGCGCCCAGGACTTGAACAGATCGTGCCCCAGGAAACTGACCTTGCCCAGGTCGTGACCATTGAGGTGATGGTTCTCACGTCCCCGGCTCAGGGCGGCGCGCGACATGTCCAGGTTCACCACATGGGCGGCGCCACCGGCGATCGCGGCCACGGAGAACCCACAGGTGTAGGCGAACAGGTTGAGCACCCGTCGGCCCTGGGCATTCTCCCGTACCCAGTCGCGGCCGTAGCGCATGTCCAGAAACAGCCCGTTGTTCTGCTTGCGCCCCAGGTCGATGCGGTACTGCAGACCGTTTTCGGTCAGGATCGCCTGCTCTTGCGCCTCGCCGACCAGCCATTGCACGTCGCTGCTGGGTAGGTAGCGGTGTTGCAGGGCAAGGCTGCGCGCGCCGCTGCTGGCCCACTCCGGCGAGTCGCCCAGTTGAACCAGTAGATGTTGCAAGGCGGTCAGTTGCTCGGGCGGCGGCTCCTTGAACAGCGACACCAGCACGATGCCCTGCAGCCAATCGACCGTCAGTTGCTCAAGCCCTGGCCAGCGCCGTCCGCGGCCGTGAAACAGCCGGCGGGTTTCCAGCGGTGGCTGCGTGAGGGCCTGAAGCAGGTGTTGGTGCAAGGTGGCGAGGGCGTCGGCGTTCATGGTTCAAATCACGGCTGCAAAGGGCCGGCATTCTACGTCAGCTCAGGTACTTTTCGAACCAGCCCAGAGTACGCTCCCAGGCCAGGTCGGCTGCGGCCTTGTCGTAGCGAGGGGTGGAATCGTTGTGAAAGCCATGGTTGGCGCCGGGGTAGATGTAGGCCTCGTAGGTCTTGCCGGCGGCCTTGAGCGCCGCTTCGTAGGCCGGCCAGCCCTCGTTGATGCGTGTGTCCAGCTCGCCGAAATGCAGGAGCAGGGGTGCCTTGATCTTCGGCACATCCTTGGCATCGGCCTGGCGACCATAGAAGGGCACCGCGCAGGCCAGCTCCGGATAGGCCACCGCCGCGGCATTGGAGACGCCACCGCCATAGCAGAAGCCGGTCATGCCGACCTTGCCGGTGCTGCCCTCATGCTGCATCAGCCATGGAATTGCGGCGAAGAAGTCGTTCATCAACTTGGTCGGGTCGACTTTCTCCTGCAAGGCTCGGCCCTTGTCGTCGTTGCCGGGGTAGCCGCCGACCGAGCTCAGCCCGTCGGGCGCCAGCGCCATGTAGCCAGCCTTGGCGACCCGTCGCGCGACGTCTTCGATATAGGGGTTCAGGCCACGGTTTTCGTGCACCACCACCACGCCGGGGACCTTGCCGGTCGCCTGGGCCGGCCGCACCAGATAGCCACGCACCTGGCCGTGACCGTTCGGCGACGGGTAGGTGACGTACTCGGCAATGATCTGCGGGTCGGTGAATTCCACCTGCTGGGCCAGCGCGTAATTAGGGCTCAGGCTGGCCAGCAATGCGCCCGCGGTCAGCCCACCGAAAGTGAACAACGCGGCGCGGTCGAGAAACTCGCGGCGGTTGATCTTGCCGTGAGCGTAGAAGTCGTACAGCTCGAGCAGCTCGGGGGAGAAGTCTTTGGCACTGAGGCGATCCATCGGGTACTCCTGTCGCAGGACACTGGACGGTAAGGGTTGCACTCATTAAAGCAGCGTTTTGCCACCCGGCCACCGCTTCATGCGTCAGCGCCGATGCATCAGCTTCCAGTGATCTGCAACCTGGCCCATGGTCTTGGCCTCGCCACTCTTGAGCCAGGCCATGAAAGCGCGGTCGAAATGAAAGCTGGGGCCGCAGGCCTCGGTGAGGAAGCGCCGCACGTTCTGCGTGTTGCGATAGCCTCGGTCCAACGGGGTGTAACGAGTGATGGGCGCGCTGTGCCAGTCGAAGTTCATGAATCGCTATCCTTGGCGAAAAGAGTTGGGGAGAGGCGTGCCTGGATCATGGCACTGCACATGACGGCTCAGTGTAGCGCCATCCTGCATCGGGCACTGTTCCTGCGCCGCGTTTTGCCTCAGAGTCCGTAAATCGCCAATAGTGCCAAACGTCGACGGAAAGATCATGAGCGAAGACCAGTGGACCCAACGCATGCAAGACAACGGCTGGCTGTGGAATCCCGCCCAGACCGGCGCCCAGGCGCCTTGCCTGATCCTGGCGCACGGTGCCGGAGCGCCCATGGACAGCCCGTTCATGAACGCCATGGCCGAGCGTCTGGCGGCCACCGGTGTCAGTGTGGTGCGCTTCGAGTTTCCCTACATGGCCCAGCGCCGCAGTGGCGGCAGCAAACGTCCGCCCAGCCCGCAGGCGAGCTTGCTGGAGAGCTGGCGACAGGCCTACGCCCTGGTGCGTCCCCTGGTGACCGGAACCCTGGCGGTGGGCGGCAAGTCCATGGGCGGACGCATGGCCAGCCTGCTGGCCGACGAATTGGGCGCCGATGCGCTGGTGTGCCTGGGGTATCCGTTCTACCCGGCGGGCAAACCGGAGAAACCGCGCGTCGAGCACTTGGCCAAGCTGCGCACGCCGACCCTGATCATTCAGGGCGAACGCGATGCACTGGGCAACTGCGAGACGGTGGCGGGCTATGAACTGTCGGAAGAGATCGAAATGTACTGGCTGAGCGCGGCCGACCACGATCTGAAGCCGTTGAAGGCCTCGGGGTTCAGCCACGACCAGCATCTGCAGACCGCTGCCGACCGGATCGTGGCTTTTCTGTCCTGATCTGCAGGCTGGACGCGGGCCGCCGTGGAGGCGGCGCCGCGCATCCAGAGGCCGATCAGCGGTTGAAGCGCTCCACCAGCGAGTACTGGCTGTTGGCGGTCTTGGTCAGCTCTTCGCTGAGCAAGGCCGAGTTCTGGGCCTGCTCGCTGGTTTCGTCGGCCAGGTGCGAGATGGTGGTGATGTTGCGGCTGATCTCTTCGGCCACCGCGCTTTGCTCTTCGGTGGCTGCGGCGATCTGGGTGGTCATGTCGGTGATGTTGGCCACCGCCTCGCTGATGCCGATCAACGCGCGGTCGGCCTCCAGCACCCGGGCCACGCCATCTTCGGCCTGGCGGTGACCGGCATCCATGGTCTGCACGGCGTTGTTGGCGGTCTGCTGCAGCTTGGCAATCAGCCCGTGGATCTGTCCGGTCGATTCGCTGGTGCGTTGTGCCAGCTGGCGGACTTCATCGGCGACCACGGCAAAGCCGCGACCCATTTCGCCAGCCCGCGCCGCTTCGATGGCCGCGTTGAGCGCCAACAAGTTGGTCTGGTCGGCGATGCCCTTGATCACATCCACCACGCCGCCGATCTCGTCGCTGTCCTTGGCCAGCTGCGTCACGGTCTGCCCCGTTTCGCCCACCACCACCGACAATCGCTGGATCGCCTCGCGGGTTTCGCCGGCGATGTCGCGGCCGCGACTGGTCAGGCGATTGGCTTCCTGAGTGGCGTCGGCGGTGCGCTGTACATGGCTGGCCACCTCCTGGGTGGTGGCCGCCATCTGGTTCACCGCCGCGGCGACCTGTTCGGTTTCCAGGCGCTGACGGTCCAGGCCTTGGGAGCTCTGGTGAGCCAGGGCGTCCGACTGCCGGGCCTGGCCGGTCAGGTGCTCGGCGGTGTCCTGCAGACGGGTCAGGCAGGTCTTGAGGCGCGCCTCCTGACTGAGGATGGCCATTTCCAGACGCGCCTGGGCGCCGCGGCTGTCGGTGTACATCTGCGCGATGAGCGGGTCGGACGTGGTCTGATCCGCCAGCTTGAGCAGGCGCTTGATGCCGCGCTGCTGCCAGCTCAGGCCGATCAGGCCCAAAGGAATCGACAGGCCGGCCGCCAGGGCGAAGCCCCACGACGTATTGAGCCAGGCGCCGATCATGAAGCTGATCTGGCTGACCAGAATGAACGGCAGCCAATCCTGTACCACCGGCATCCAGCGATCGCGGCCGGGTACTGCGGATTTGCCTTTGTTCAACCGTTCATAGAGCGCCTGAGCCCGGCGCACCTGCTCGGCGGTCGGTTTGACCCGAACCGATTCGTACCCCACCACCTGCTTGTTTTCCAGCACCGGGGTGACGTAGGCATTGACCCAGTAGTAGTCGCCGTTCTCGCAGCGGTTCTTGACGATACCCATCCACGGCAGACCCTGGCGCAGGGTCGCCCACATGTGCTCGAACACCGCCGGCGGAACGTCCGGATGGCGCACGGTGTTGTGCGGCGCGCGAATCAGCTGGTCTCGGGTGAACCCGCTGATCTCCACGAACGCGTCGTTGCAGTAGGTGATCATTCCTTGGGTGTCGGTCGTAGAAATCAGGCGCTGTTGAGCAGGGAAAGTCCGTTCGCGCTGAGTGATAGGCTGATTGTTACGCATGAGTGTCCATTCATTCCGTGGGGCTTTGACAGGTTCTCGGCCAAATCGGGAAAAGGTTGAATCGAATTTCCCCAGGAGCGAGGCGGGATGCGTGCGCCGTCAGGCCAAGGGCGAAGCGTGCGCATCGCCTTGGACCAGGAAGTGGTCAGAGGGCCTGGATGACGGCGTTCATGTGCGCCTGCAGGTCGGCGATCGGGTCATCGCTTTCCTCGGCCAGTACCAGCAGTTTGCCGCCTGCGGCGGTGATGGCCGCCTTGACCGCTTCGGGGGGTTGCCGATGGTCGATGACCAGGGCGACGTCGTTGTCCTTGAGCGTCGTGCTCAGGTTCTCCAGTTGCGCGGCATCCCATTGCTCGTCGGTGAGCGCCTGGGTGGCGACCGTGTCCAGGTTGAGGCCGGCGGTCAGGTAGGCGAAGCGGTCGCTGAGGCTGATCACGCTGACATTGTCGACCTTGGCCAGGCGGGTTTCGCTGTCGGCGCTGAGCTTGAGCAACTGCTGCTTGAGCGCAGCCAGATTGGCATCGATCCGCGGCTTGGCGGCGGGCGCCAGACGCACCAGATCGGCGGCCATGACATCGGCCATGCGCCCCATGTTGTTGCTCGACAGCCAGGGCTGGCTGTTCAGGCCACTGACGCCGGGCTGGACGGCGATACCGGGCAGTACCCCGTCCACCGGGCGCGCCGCGTCGATCTCGACGATGCGAATGTTACTGCGGCGTGCCAGCGGATACAGCGAATCATCGGACCACAGCGAGCGCAGTCCGATCACCGCATCGGCGGAGCTGGCCAGGCCGGCCAGGGCTTCTGCACCGCGGCCGGTGAAATAGGCATTCTGCCGGGAGCCGGGCAGGTTGGCCGCGGCTGCACGCTGCAGCTGCACGCCGCTGTCCTTGAGCAGCAACTGGCCCAGGCCGTAGGTGATCGGCAGGCTGGCGAGGACTTTCACCGGCTCGGCGGCGAAGGCGGCGGGGGCGAGCACCGCACACAGGGTCAGGGCCGTTGTCAGTTTGCGCAGAATAGGCATTTATCCAATGTTCCCTCTGAGGCTGGGCAAGGTGCCGCGGGCGATGGCGGCGAGGGCGAAGGCCACGCCTGCGACCAGAATGATGGCGGCACCGGAGGGTACCGGTAGATCGAAGAGGATCGGCAGCAGGATCCCGCACAGCGTGCTCAGCGTGGCGATGATCACCGAGATCCAGAAGAACCCCTTCAGCGACTGGCTCAAGAGCCGCGCCGCCGCTGCCGGTATCACCAGCAGCGCACCGACCAGGATCGCGCCGATGACCTTGACCGCCGCCACGGTGATCAGCGTCACCAGAATCACGAACAGGTAATCCAGCGCTTTTACCGCCACGCCGCGTACGGCGGCCAGTTGCGGGTTGAAGCTGGCCAGCATGATGCGGTTGTACAGCGGCAGGCTCAGGCTCAGCACCAGCGCGCCGACCACGGCCAGTACCAGCAGGTCGTTGCCGTTCACCGTCAGGACCGAACCGAACAGCACGTTTTCGAGAATGTGCACGTTGATCTTGCCGGCCAGGGTCAGCAGCAGGCTGGCGCCCAGGGCCAGGGATACCGACAGGAATACACCGATCAGGGTATCCGGCGCCAGGCCGGTGCGGTTGCGCAGGTAGTTGAGCACGATGCCGAACAACAGGCAGTAGCCGAACAGGCTGCCGTAAGGGCCGGTGTAGGGTTCGCCGAGCAGGATGCCGATGGCCACGCCCGTCAGTGCGGCATGGCCTACCGCTTCGGAGAAGAACGAGAAGCGCTTGACCACCACCAGGGTGCCTAGGCCGCCCAGGACCGGACCGATCAGCAGGCCGGCGATCAAGGCGTTGACCACGAACCCGTAGGCCAGCGCAGCGGGCAGGTAACCGTCCGAGGCCAGGCCCTGGATGGCCAGACGAAACTGTTCGTAGTCCATCAGGCGAGGCCTCCGGCGCGGGGATGGGTGGAGAACAGCGTCAGCAGTCGGTCCGGCGTGAGTGCCTCGGCAGGCGTGGCGTCGAACAGCACGCGGCGGTTGAGCCCGGTGACCCGGTCGGCCAGGCGCTTGACCGCTTCCAGGTCGTGCTCGATCCACATCACCGTGATGCCGGCCTGCTGCCAGTCCAGCAGCAACCGTTCGAACACCTGGATACCAGCCTCGTCGAGGGCAGACATGGGTTCGTCGAGAATCAGCAACTGCGGCGCCGGGATCAGGCCTTGCGCCAGCAGCACGCGTTGGCGTTCACCGCCCGACAGCGCGCCCATGCGACGTTTGCGCTTGTCCTGCATGCCCACGCGTTCGAGCGCTTCGCCAATGGCGCCGGCATAGTGCCGGGAGAGGCCGAGAAACGCCGGCCGACGCTGGCACATGGCGGCCATGAAGTCGTCGACAGTCATCGGCAGGCCACGGTCGAATTCCAGCGCCTGCGGCACGTAGCCGATCACACCGGGACTGCCCGGCCATTGCAGACTCAGTTGCCCGCGGTGGGGCATCTGCCCCAGCAGGGTCTTGATCAGCGAGCTCTTGCCACCGCCGTTGGGCCCGACCAGCGCATGCACGCTGCCGCTGGCCACGCGGAAGCTGACATCGTCGAGAATCTGCGTGCGGCCCAGCACCAGGCCGACCTGATCGAAGTCGATGGCAGGCCCGCAGCGAGCCAGGGTGAGGGGTTCGGCTGCGGTCATGCGCCGGCCTCCTGAATCGCCCGTACCACGGTGTCGAGGTTGCCGCCCATTTCCTTCTCGTACTTGTCGGCGCTGTATTGGCCATAGGAAATGTGCGAGAGCGGGTACATCTTGACGCCCGATTCGCGCTGGATGGTTTCGACGTAGGTCGAAGGGAAATCCATTTCCGAGAAGATCACCTTGACGTCCAGTGCCCGCAACTGGTCGATGGTCTTCTTCAACTGGCTGGGGCTGGGTTCGATGCCATGGGCCGGCTCGACCACGGCAGTGACTTCCAGACCGAACTCGCGCAACAGGTAGTCATAGGCCGCGTGCACCGTGGCGACCCGCAGCTCGGCGTTGGGTGCCTGAGTCAGCTTGGCCAGGGCATCGGCACGCAGCGTGCGCAGGCGCTTGCCGTAGGCACGTGCATTGGCGGTATAGAACCTGGCGTTGTCCGGATCGAGCTTGCCCAGTTCGCGGGCAATGTTGTTGACCTGAGCAATGGACGCGCTGATGGACAAAAAGGTGTGCGGGTTGACCACCTTGCCGGCGCCGCGGGCCATGGTCCCGGTGGCGGCCAGCAGTGGCACGTCGGCATTGGCCTCGATGACGGCGATGTCAGGCTTTTCGCTGGCTTCTATCATGCGGTCGGCGAAGTCGTCATGGCCGACGCCATTGAGCACCACCACGTCCAGGCTGCCGATGCGCTTGATGTCCTCGGCCCGTGGCTCGTACGCATGGGGGTTGAACCCGGCCGGGATCAACGGCACCACCTCGGCCTTGTCGCCGACGATGTTCGCCACATAACTGTAGTAGGGGTGCAGGGTGATGCCGATGCGCAGCGGTTTGCCGTCGGCGGCCCAGGCGGTGCTGTTGAGCAGGGTGCCCAGGACTGCGACGGACAGGAGTCGCAGCAACGGACGGCGGGCGATAGATCGGGGCATGGAAAATCCTGGGGAAGAGGGCGTATTCAATGGCGGTGCTGGCGGGTGACACCGGTGTCGAACTGGGCGATCACCTGTTGCCAGCCGGCGGCGGCGAGCGTCTTGTCATCCATCTGCGAAGGTGTGCTGGCCGAAGAAGCACGATTGATCCAGACATCCGCGTCGGGCCCGTTCACCCGCAGCAGGAACGAACCGGCCACCGCGGGCGCCTGGCTCAGGCCCACATAGGAGCTCTCAACCATTTCCCACGCATGACTACCCCGGCTGACCGAGCTGGCGTCCTGGGCGAAGGGTGCGAAGCCTTCGCTGGCCAACTGCGCAGGCGTCACCGGTTCGGGCTGTTCCTCGGCGAGCAGCCGCACTTCGTCCAGGGTCACCCGCAAGTCGGCGTAGATGCCCTGTTCGGCAGGCGTCAGGTCGCGCCGTGCGTCGAGCTGATGGGCCGGCACCGCCACGGGCTCGTGGCTGACACCGTGCCAGGCCACCACCCCGGCCGCGGCCAGCAGGATGAACAGGCAGAGCAGGCCGACGTAGAGGGTTTCATGACCCGCCCCGGCAGGGCGGACGATCTGGGTGACCGGCGTACTCATGGTGCTTGGATGTCGGCTTGGTCGATTTCCACGACATGGCCGGGACCGGCATCGAACAGCACATAGAATTCGGCATCGGGACGCTTGAAGGTCACTGTCGAATCGCTGCCCAGCTTGCCGGGCACCAGAATGCTTTCGTCATAGCCGACCACGTCCAGGGTCACCCCCGGAGCGCCGCTGCCATCGGAGAACCCCCCTGTGCAGCGAATCTGCTGGTCGTCGATCTGCTTGCATTCGCACATGGGATTGTGAGCCAGGGCAACACCGCTGCAAGCGGCGGCGAGCAGCCCGAGCGTGAAGGCAGGCCAGCGGGGGAATGAAACACAGATCATGGTTGGATTCCTTGGCGGTTCTTCAGCCAGGCCACTGTTGCGGGCGACGCCTGGCTCAAGGGAATGGAGGTCTGATGCATGGAGCCGTCCCAGCCTTCCATGGTGATCCACAGCTGTGCATCGGTCTCGGTTTTGCTCGGCACCGGCAGGCCGGCGAACATGCGGTAGCCGCTGCCGAAGAAGATCACCCCCGCAGCCCTCAGGCTGCGCGGCTTGCCGATGCGCAGGTAGGTGGCCTTGACCTGATCGATGCAGGACTTGCACAGGGCAGCGGTGAAGTACTTGATGTCCTGACCGCTTTCGGCGGTCGGGCCTTCGATGCGGCGCTCGGCCAGGGTCAGGCTCCAGGGCCCGACGGCGATGTCGCCGACGGTGCGTTCGCCCAGCCCGCTGTCACCGCGATCCATGGCGTTTTCGGCAAAGTAGTGCGGCATGAAGCCGAGTGGAATCAGCACCAGCAACACGTTGATGTGGAAGCGCCACTTGCGCCACAAACGCGACAGCGGCGACAGCGAAGGGGCAGTGACGACTCGGCTCACAGGCTGCGCTCCGCGGTGGTATGGGCCATCGGACGCAGGTCGCCGACGGGCATCTGCGAGGCTTCCTGGCGATTGCTGCGCTTGAACGCCTGGGCGGTCGCCAGGGCCGTGCGCTTGCTCCAGATCATCAGGCCGCTGAGCACCATCATGCTCAGCAGCAGGCCGAAGAAAGCCCAGATGAGTTTGATCCACAGGCCCCCGAAGTCACCGGTGTGCAGCGGGCGCATGGATTCGGTGACGAATTCCAGCGCGTTGCGGTCGCCCAGCAGGTGCGAGCTGATCAACTGCCCCGTGTAGGGGTTGATGCTGGCGGTCTGGAACATCAGCGGGTACCAGCTGCGACCACCGACTTCCATCGGGCTGTAGGCATTGAGCGGCAGGGACACGTAGCTGGCATCCAGGTCGGGCACCTGCTGCTTGACCACGGCAATCGCCTGTTCGACCGGAATCATCGGTGCCGGGGTGCCATTGGCCACCAGCGGTACGTCGGCCCGTGCGATCACCGAGGTCACCGGCGAATAGCTGGAGATGCTGATCTGGTTGTCGTAGAGGATGGCGCGAATCAGGAACCAAACGCCGGTGATTGCGATCACGGCGATGAACCAGATCGACCAGATGCCACTGAGGCGGTGGAAATCGCCCCAGAACACCCGGGCGCCCTGGTTCAGGCGCAGGGTGGGCTTGAGGAAGCCCTTCCAGAACTTCTTGTAGACCACCAGCCCGGTGATCAGAGACACCAGCAACGGCAGCCCGAGGAACGACACCAGGTACCAGCCCCAGGAGAAACCGTTGGTGAAGGGCACCAGCCACCAGCCATGCAGGGCGCGGGTGAAGGCCGGGAAATCGAATGCCGGACTGACGCCTTGCAGCGCGCCGGTGTAGGGGTTCACGTAGACCGTGGGTGAACGGCCGTCCGGGTAGGTCACGCTGGCGTTGACCGCGAAGTAGTCGCCGTCCGGATGGGTGAGGTTGCTGACGCGCAGTTCGGGGTGATCGCGCTGGATGGCGCTCATCAACTGGTCGTAGTTCAACGGCTGGGCGTCATCGGACGGCTTGTTGGCGCGCATTTCCGGGTTGATCAGCCACATGATTTCGGTGCTGACCACCGCCAGCGTGCCGGTGACGCAAACGATCAGCACGAAGAACCAGATCGGCAGGGCCAACCAGCTGTGCACCAGAAACCAGATTTTCGAGCGGGATTTCTTGGACATGGGAAAACGTTCTCGATTCACGATCCCGACAGCCGGACGGGCAGGCTGTGGTTCCAGCGAACAGGTGGCCACCGATTTGGAAGGCCGCTATTGCACTGGATAAACAAGAATGAGAACAAGAACCAAATGAATATGGAGCGCGTTTATTTGAAACCGAATGTTTCAATCAAGCAGAAGGACCCGGACGCGGCTTGCGCCGCTGCTACAGAAACTTCAGATCCCTGTAGCAGCGGCGCAAGCCGCGTCAGCGTCATCCACGGTGTCGCCGATTCACCACGTACAAACCAGGCGTGGCTCAATCACACCACCGGATTACCAATCAACTGACGCAGCACATAATGCAGGATCCCACCGGAGCGGAAATACTCCACCTCATTGAGTGTGTCGATCCGGCACAGCAGCTCCACGGTTTCTTCCTGGCCACCTTCGCGACGGATGAGCAGGTCCAGACGCATGTGGGGCTGCAGATGCGCCCCCGTCAAACCAACGATATCCAGCGTCTCCTGCCCGGTCAGCCCCAGGCTCTTGCGGCTCTGGCCGTTGGTGAATTGCAGCGGCAGCACACCCATGCCGACCAGGTTGGAGCGGTGGATGCGCTCGAAGCTCTCGGCCACCACGGCCTTGACGCCGAGCAGGTTGGTCCCCTTGGCCGCCCAGTCGCGGCTGGAACCGGTCCCGTACTCCTGACCGGCAATGACCACCAGCGGTGTTCCCGCTGCCTGGTAGCGCATTGCTGCATCGTAGATCGGCAGTTTTTCGCCCGTCGGAATGAACAGGGTATTGCCGCCTTCTTCTCCCCCGAGCATTTCGTTGCGGATACGGATGTTGGCGAACGTGCCGCGCATCATCACTTCATGGTTGCCACGGCGCGAGCCATAGGAGTTGAAGTCTCGCGGTTCCACGCCCTTTTCGCGCAGGTAACGTCCAGCGGGACTGTCGGCCTTGATGTTGCCGGCGGGGGAGATGTGGTCAGTGGTCACCGAATCCCCCAGCAATGCCAGAATGCGGGCGTCCTTCACGTCGGCGATGACCGGGGCCGGACCGGCAATGTCCTCGAAGAAAGGCGGGTGCTGGATGTAGGTCGAATCCGCCTGCCATACATAGGTGGGCTCTTGTGACACCTCGATGGCCTGCCACTGTGCATCACCAGCGAAGACTTCGGCGTACTCCTTGTGGAACATGGCCGTATCGACCTTGGCTACGGCGTCGGCGATCTCCTGCTGAGTCGGCCAGATGTCGCGCAGGTAGACCGGCTGACCATCGGTGCCGGTGCCCAGCGGTTCGCTGCTGATGTCGGTGCGCACACTGCCGGCCAGGGCATAGGCCACCACCAGTGGCGGCGAAGCCAGCCAGTTGGTCTTCACCAGCGGATGCACCCGGCCCTCGAAGTTGCGGTTGCCCGAGAGCACCGAAGCGACGGTCAGATCGGCGCTCTGGATCGCCTGCTCGATGGGCTCGTCCAGCGGCCCCGAGTTGCCGATGCAGGTGGTGCAGCCGTAACCCACCAAGTCGAAGCCCAAGGTGTCCAGGTATTGGGTCAGGCCGGCTGCCTTGTAGTAGTCGGTCACCACCTTGGAGCCCGGAGCCAGCGACGTCTTGACCCAGGGTTTGGTGGTCAGGCCTTTTTCGACCGCTTTCTTGGCCACCAGCCCGGCAGCCATCATCACACTGGGATTGGAGGTGTTGGTGCACGAGGTAATGGCGGCGATGACCACCGCCCCGTGTTGCAGATTGTGCGTCTGGCCACGCCAGGTGTAGGGCGTGCCTTCGGTCTGGTCGGCATTGCCCACGGCCACGCCACCGCCACCTTCGCTTTCCAGGCGGCCTTCTTCCTTGCTGGTCGGTTTGAGCTGCAGACCGATGAAATCGTTGAACGCTGCGCTGACCTTGGGCAGTGCCACGCGGTCCTGGGGACGCTTGGGGCCCGCCAGGCTGGCCTCGACCTCGCCCATGTCCAGCGCCAGGGTATCGCTGAACACCGGCTCCTGACCAGGCAGGCGCCACATGCCCTGGGCCTTGCAGTAGGCCTCGACCAACTGCACCGTCGCTTCCGGCCGACCGGACAGGCGCAGATAGCTCAGGGTCACGTCGTCCACCGGGAAGAAGCCGCAGGTCGCACCGTACTCTGGCGCCATGTTGGCAATGGTCGCGCGGTCGGCCAGGGGCAGATCGGCCAGGCCGTCACCGTAGAATTCGACGAACTTGCCGACCACGCCTTTCTTGCGCAGCATCTGCGTCACGGTCAGCACCAGGTCGGTGGCGGTGATGCCTTCCTTGAGCTTGCCAGTGAGTTTGAAGCCGATCACTTCGGGGATCAGCATCGACACCGGCTGGCCGAGCATGGCCGCTTCGGCTTCGATGCCGCCGACGCCCCAGCCCAGCACGCCCAGGCCGTTGATCATGGTGGTGTGCGAGTCGGTCCCCACCAGGGTGTCGGGGAAAGCGTAGGTGCGGCCGTCCTCTTCCTTGGTCCAGACCGTACGGCCCAGGTACTCCAGGTTGACCTGGTGGCAGATGCCGGTACCCGGTGGCACCACGCTGAAGTTGTCGAACGCGCTCTGGCCCCAGCGCAGGAACGCATAGCGCTCACCGTTGCGCTGCATTTCGATGTCGACGTTTTCCTCGAACGCCTGTTCGCTGGCATAACGGTCGACCATCACCGAGTGGTCGATCACCAGATCCACCGGCGACAGCGGATTGATTCGCTGTGGATCGCCACCGGCCTTGGCCACTGCGGCGCGCATGGCAGCCAGGTCGACCACGGCCGGTACCCCGGTGAAGTCCTGCATCAGTACGCGCGCCGGGCGGTACTGGATCTCGCGATCGGAGCGGCGTTCATGCAGCCAGTCGGCGAGGGCGCGCAGGTCATCACCGGTGACGGTCTTGCCGTCTTCCCAGCGCAGCAGGTTTTCCAGCAGCACCTTGAGCGACATCGGCAGTCGTTGCAGATCGCCCAGGCTCTTGGCGGCTTCGGGCAGGCTGAAGTAGTGATAGGACGTGCCGGCAACGTCCAGGGTGTTGAGGGTTTTCAGGCTATCGAGGGAAGGCATCTGTCAGCTCCTTTTCGGGCCCGCACGGCACGGGCTGAATAATCAGGTTCTTTCAGTGAGGGACTTCCGGTACATGCCGGGGGTTCCGATTTCCTTTATCATGCGCCGATTTCGGCCCCAGGCAGTGAAAGTCTCTTTATGAATACGTTGTTTATGCATTGCCGCCCCGGCTTCGAAGGCGAGGTCTGCTCGGAGATCGCTGAACACGCCGCACGGCTGGGGGTTGCCGGCTATGCCAAGGCCAAGCCGCAGACCGCCTGCGCCGAATTCATCTGCCACGAACCGGCCGGTCCGGCACGGCTGATGAGCGAGTTGCGGTTTAGTGACTTGATATTTCCCCGGCAGTGGGCGCGTGGCGACTTCGTGCAGTTGCCCGAGACCGATCGCATCAGCGTGCTGCTCGAACAGCTGTCGTCCTATCCAGTCTGCGGCAGCCTGTGGCTGGAAGTGCTCGACACCAACGATGGCAAGGAGCTGTCGAACTTCTGCAAGAAATTCGAGGCCCCGCTGCGCAAGGCCCTGCTTGGTGCTGGTCGTCTGGTGGATGATCCCCGCCTGCCGCGCCTGCTGCTCACCTTCAAGAGCGGCCGCGAAGTCTTTCTCGGGGTGGCCGAGGCGGGCAACTTCGCCATGTGGCCGATGGGCATCCCGCGGCTGAAGTTCCCCCGCGAGGCACCCAGCCGCTCGACCCTGAAGCTGGAGGAGGCGTGGCACCACTTCATTCCCCGCGAGCAGTGGGACGAGCGCCTGCACGGCGACATGACCGGCGTGGACCTGGGCGCCGCGCCGGGTGGCTGGACCTATCAACTGGTCCGCCGCGGCATGCTGGTCACCGCCATCGACAACGGTCCGATGGCGCAGAGCCTGATGGACACCGGCCTGGTCACTCATCTGATGGCCGACGGCTTCACCTACAAGCCCAGGCAGACCGTGGACTGGATGGTCTGCGACATCGTCGAGAAGCCTGCGCGCAACGCTGCCTTGCTGGAAACCTGGCTGGGCGAGAACCTCTGCCGCGAAGCGGTGGTCAATCTGAAGTTGCCGATGAAGCAGCGCTATGCCGAAGTGCGCCGGTTGCTCGACCGTATCGAGGATGGCTTCAAGGCCCGTGGCATCAAGGTCCAGATCGGCTGCAAGCAGCTGTACCATGATCGCGAGGAAGTCACCTGCCACCTGCGCCGACTCGACAGCGTCCGACGCTGACCCCCGATGTGCCGCGGCCTGGGGTCGCACTGTGCGCCGGGCCTGCGCTGCGCCGCTACACTGTCCGTCTCGACCGTCTGCCTGAATTCCCGCTTGATCTGGAGTTTTTCATGACCCAAACCCTGTCTGCCGACCGTACCCTGGATGCGACTGGCCTGAGCTGTCCGGAGCCGGTGATGATGCTGCACCAGCACGTGCGCGACCTGCCTGCCGGTGGCCTGCTCAAAGTCATCGCCACCGACCCCTCGACCCGCCGCGACATTCCCAAGTTCTGCGTCTTCCTGGGCCACGAGCTGGTGCAGCAAGAGGAGGAGGGCGGTACCTACCTCTATTGGATCCGCAAGAAAAGCGACTGATTGCCCCAGCCCGGCGCGTGTGCGGCGCACATACCCAGTTGCAGGCGAGCTGGGTATAATCGCCCCCTTTTTTCCAGGTGCCTGGCCATGTTGTCTGAAATTCATGCCTTTCTCGGCTGCCCCACGCCCGACGCCTGGGTCCAGGCCGCGCTGGCCGACCAGAACACCTTGCTGATCGACCACAAGAACTGCGAATTCAAGGCAGCGTCCACGGCCCTGAGCCTGATCGCCAAGTACTGCACCCACCTTGACCTGATCAACATGATGTCGCGCCTGGCGCGCGAAGAGCTGGTCCATCACGAGCAGGTTCTGCGCCTGATGAAGCGCCGCAAGATCGAGCTGCAACCGCTGTCGGCAGGCCGCTATGC
The DNA here is from genome assembly GCF_002438365.1 of Pseudomonas sp. UBA6276. Classification (NCBI taxonomy): domain Bacteria; kingdom Pseudomonadati; phylum Pseudomonadota; class Gammaproteobacteria; order Pseudomonadales; family Pseudomonadaceae; genus Pseudomonas; species Pseudomonas sp. UBA6276. The sequence goes on along the minus strand of NZ_DJUS01000185.1, from coordinate 3,205 downwards.
TTCTGCGCTGCGCAAGCAGGTGCGCAATCACGAGCCGGTCAAGCTGGTCGACACCCTGGTGGTCGGCGCCTTCATCGAGGCGCGCAGCTGCGAGCGCTTCGCGGCGCTGGTTCCGCATCTGGACGAAGAACTGGGCACCTTCTACAACGGCCTGCTGATGAGCGAGGCGCGGCACTACCAGGGCTATCTGAAACTGGCCCATCAATACGGCGATGCCGCCGACATTGCCCGCACCGTCGACAAGGTCCGCGTGGCCGAAGCCGAATTGATCGAAAGCCCCGATCCGGAATTCCGTTTCCACAGCGGCGTTCCTGCCTTCGCCTGACCGCGCCCGTGCGGCGCATTCGTTGCGCCGCTTCTGACTATCCCTCCTTCAATACACACATGACCTACGCTTCATGCCAGTCCGCGTGTTGACACACTGCATCTTGACGTTTACGTTAACGTAAAGCATCGGGAGCAGATCCACGTGAGCACTCTCTATAGCATCTCCGAAATATCCCAACTGCTGGACGTCACACCCAGAACGCTGCGCTTCTACGAGGAGCAGGGCATGGTGGCGCCCACCCGTCGGGGGCAGGAACGGGTCTACTCGGCGCGCGATCTGGTGGCGATGAAGTTGATCTTGCGGGGCAAGCGCATCGGGTTCTCCCTGGCCGAATGCAAGGAGCTCATCGACATGTACGACCCCTCGGGCAACCGCAAGCAGCTCGATCGGTTCCTGGAGAAAATCGCCGAGCGCAGGGCGCAGCTGCAGCAGCAGATGCTCGACATCGAACAGATGCAGGTGGAACTCGACACCGCCGAGGAGCGTTGCCGCGTGGCCTTGCAAACCTGATCGCGGCTAGGCATTCCCTGCGATCTTCTCGACCTTCTTGATCTCCTTGATAAATACAAAAAAAGCGAGTGACGAACATGATTTCAGTACCGGGACTGGATTTCTTCCTTGGCGAAGACATCGACATGCTGCGCGATTCGGTGGCGGCCTTCGTGGCGCGCGAGATCACCCCGCGCGCCGCCGAAGCCGATCGCAGCGACCAGTTTCCAGCCGACCTGTGGCGCAAGTTCGGCGACATGGGTTTGCTGGGCCTGACCGTGCCTGAAGAATGGGGCGGGACGGGCATGGGCTACTTGGCGCACATGGTTGCCATGGAGGAAATCTCCCGCGGCTCGGGCGCCATCGGTCTGTCCTACGCGGCCCATTCCAATCTGTGCGTCAACCAGATCAACCGCAACGGCAGCGCCGAGCAGAAGGCGCGTTTCCTGCCCAGGCTGATCAGTGGCGAGCACATAGGCGCCCTCGCCATGAGCGAGCCGAACGCCGGTTCCGATGTCGTCTCCATGCGCCTGCGTGCCGACCTCAGGGGCGACTGCTACGTGCTCAACGGCACCAAGATGTGGATCACCAACGGCCCGGACTGCGACGTGCTGGTGGTCTACGCCAAGACTGACATGGCGGCCGGCGCCAAGGGCATCACCGCGTTCATCGTGGAGAAAGGCGCGCCGGGCTTCAGCGTCGCGCAGAAGCTCGACAAGCTGGGCATGCGCGGTTCGCACACCGGTGAACTGGTGTTTCAGGACGTCGAGGTGCCGGTGGAAAACGTGCTCGGCCAGCCGGGGCAGGGGGTGGGTGTGCTCATGAGTGGTCTGGACTACGAGCGCGCCGTGCTCAGTGCCGGCCCGCTGGGCTTGATGCAGGCGGCCATGGACCTGGTGCTGCCCTATGTTCACGACCGGCAGCAGTTCGGCCAGAGCATCGGCGAATTCCAGCTCATTCAGGGCAAGCTCGCTGACATGTACACCACCCAGCAGGCGTGCCGCGCCTACCTCTATGCAGTCGGCCGACACCTGGATGGGCTGGGCCAGGCGCCGATCCGTCAGGTCCGCAAGGACTGCGCCGGGGTCATCCTGTATGCCGCCGAAAAAGCCACCTGGCTGGCCGGCGAGGCCATTCAGATCCTCGGCGGCAACGGCTACATCAACGAGTTTCCTGCCGGGCGCCTGTGGCGCGACGCCAAGCTCTACGAGATCGGTGCAGGCACCAGCGAGATACGCCGCATGCTGATCGGTCGTGAACTGTTCGAGCAGACGCGCTGACGTTTTCTCGTTGCCCCTTCCATCGGTGCCGTACCCGCACAGGAAATGCCCATGGCCATTCTCCACAGTCAGGTCAACACACGTTCAGCCGACTTCGTCGCCAACCGCGAGGCGATGCTCCAGCAACTCGATACGCTGCAGCGTTGCGCAGCGCAGATCCACCAGGGCGGTGGCGAAGCCGCCCAGGCGCGCCATGTCGCCCGCGGCAAACTCCTGCCACGCCAGCGCATCGATGTGCTGCTCGATCCCGGCTCGGCGTTCCTTGAAGTCGGGCTGCTGGCCGCTCACGAGGTGTACGGCGAACAGGTCGCGGCCGCCGGACTGATCACCGGCATCGGCCGGGTGGCCGGCGTCGAATGCATGATCATCGCCAACGACGCCACGGTCAAAGGCGGCAGCTATTACCCGCTGACCGTGAAGAAGCACCTGCGCGCTCAGGAAATCGCCCAGCACAACCGCTTGCCCTGCCTGTACCTGGTCGATTCCGGCGGCGCCAACCTGCCGCGNNGCATCGCCCAGATCGCCGTGGTCTTGGGCTCGTGCACGGCCGGGGGCGCCTATGTGCCGGCCATGAGCGACGAGACCATCATGGTCCGCGATCAGGCAACCATCTTTCTCGCAGGTCCCCCCCTGGTCAAGGCGGCCACCGGGGAGGTGGTCAGCGCTCAGGCGCTGGGCGGCGCCGATTTGCACTGCCGGCAGTCGGGGGTCGCCGATCACTACGCGGAAAACGATCAGCATGCGCTGGCCATCGCCCGTCGCTGTGTTGCCCGCCTGAACTGGCGCAAGCAAGGGTGGCTGGCCTGCGTCGAACCCTTGCCGCCACGCCACGCGGCGGATGAACTCTACGGCCTGGTGCCCACCGACCCCAAGCAGCCCTTGCCGATCTACGAGATCATCGCACGCATCGTCGACGACTCGGCCTTCGACGAGTTCAAGGCGCTGTTCGGGCCGACCCTGGTCTGTGGTTTCGCCCACATCCACGGCTACCCCGTGGCGATTCTGGCGAACAATGGCGTGCTGTTCGCCGAAGCTGCGCAGAAGGGCGCGCATTTCATCGAACTGGCCTGCCAGCGCGGCATTCCCCTGGTGTTCCTGCAGAACATCA
>NZ_DJUS01000183.1:0-16884 GCF_002438365.1 Pseudomonas sp. UBA6276 | reverse complement strand
ACGCCGTCGTAGCCCCAGTTGCGCGTGCCGGGAAATTCGGCAATCGGCATCAGTTCGATGGCAGTGACACCCAGCGCGGCGAGGCGAGCCAGGTGAGCCTCGACACCGGCGTAGCCACCCAAGGCACCGACGTGCAGCTCGTAAATGACTGCCTGAGACCAGGGACGACCCAGCCAGTTGCTGTTCTGCCACTCATAGGCCAACGGGTCGACCACGACGCTGGGGGAGTGCACATCGTCCTGCTGGGCGCGGGACGCCGGATCCGGCACGGCGACCTCGCCATCGATATCGAAGCGGTAGGTAGTACCCGCCGGGCACTTGTGCTCCAGGGTGAACCACCCGTCGCTGCGCGCGACCATGGGCAAGGATTCATCATCAGCGATCTGCAATCCAACCGAGAAAGCATCCGGAGCCCACAGTGCAAAGTGAGTGAGTCCGGAGTCCTGCATTACCGCACCGTGGGACCAGGTTTCAGTTTTCCGTGAAGGCATCGATGAAACCTCTTCCGTCATTGATCAGTTGCCGTTATTGATAAGTTGCCGTGATTGAGTGACTGCCGTTACCGATGAGCCGCGGAACGCTTGCTGCCTTGCACCAGGGTCTTGTACAGGTCGGCGTAGGGTTCGACCGCTTTGCTCCAGTTGAACGGCTGGGTCATGGCGCGGCAGCGCATGGCATTCAGCAGTTCAGGCTTGTCGAACACATAGAAGGCGCGGGCCAATGCGGCCTGGTAGCTTTCGATGGTCGATTCGCCGAACAGGAAGCCCGTCACGCCGTCTTCGATGGTGTCGGCCAGACCGCCCGTGTTGCGCGCCACCGGCAAGGAACCGAAGCGCTGGGCATACATCTGGCTCAGACCACAGGGTTCATAGCGCGAAGGCATGAGCAGGAAATCGCTGCCGGCGAACATGCGGCGGGCATCGGTTTCGTTGAAGCCGATGCGCACGCCGACGCGACCCGGGAAACGCAGGGCCAGTTCACGCATGGCTTGCTCTTCTTCAGGCTCGCCGCGGCCGATGATGACCACCTGGCCGCCGTTCTCGACGATGAACTGGGTAACGCCTTCAGTCAGGTCCAGGCCCTTCTGGTAAACCAGGCGGGACACCACGGCAAACAATGGGCCGTCCGAATCGTCGATCTCGAACAGCTCGCGCACGTGGGCGGCATTGACCGCCTTGCCTTCCCAGTCGTTCAAGCTGAACGGGCACACCAGGTGCGGGTCGGTCGCCGATTCCCAGCTGGCGTCGATGCCGTTGGGAATACCGCTGAGCTTGCCCTGCTGAGCTTTGCTGCTGAGGAAACCTTCAAGGCCACAGCCGAATTCAGGGGTGGTGATCTCTTCGGCGTAGGTCGCGCTCACCGTGGTGATGTGGTTCGAATAGGCCATGCCGGCTTTGAGGAACGACAGCTTGCCGAAGAATTCCATGCCGTCCTGCTGCATCGCATGGCTGGGCACGCCCAATTCAGGGCAGCAGGCACGGCTGAACACGCCCTGATAGGCCAGGTTGTGGATGGTGAACAACGTCGGTGTGCTCAGCCCGCGCCAATGCATGTAGGCAGGCGCCAGACCTGCGGGCCAGTCATGGGCATGAACCAGATCGGGCTTCCAGTGGACCATGCCCTGACCGGCTGCGATATCGGCAGCAGCCAGGCCCAGGCGGGCGAAGCGAATATGGTTGTCCGGCCAGTCGCGACCGTTGTTGGCGCCATAAGGGGTGCCGTCCCGCTCGTACAGCTCAGGGCACAGCAGCACGTAGATAACGAGCCCGTCGGGCATATCCATACGACCGATCTTGCAGGGCGGCAGGGCGGCATGGCCGCTCAATTCGCCAACCACATGAATCGGATTGTCACTGTTGAGCACTTGCGGGTAGCCGGGAATCAGCACACGAACGTCGTGAACCTGGCTCATGGCACGTGGCAGCGCAGCCGACACGTCACCCAGGCCGCCGGTCTTGACCAGGTCGGCGATCTCCGATGTCACGAAAAGAACTTTTTGCTTGTGGACGCTGGACGGCGTCTGCAGTGCTTTGCTGGTAGGCGTAGGAACCTGCAAGTGGGCGGGTTCCGCCGCTTGCCTGTTGAAACGCTCTCCGTGGTTTTCGACAGCGGCACTGATCATTGTTCTCTCCCGTGCATTACGTACTTGTATGGCAGATCCTGACTCTGAAAAAGCGCTGATCGATTAGCGCTTCCCGCTGACACACGCACAGGCGCTGCAGACAACAGCGTTCCTGCCGCAGGCTGCAATGATTCACGGGATAGCAGGTTTGGCGGACAAGAAACATCAAATAACCTGCTTCCTATCCTGACCTGTCTGATTTGCAAAAAGTTTCGAGTTTTTTGCATCGGATTTCCAAGCGATAGATCGCCTGTGACCTGAGTGTAGGAGATCCGCCATTTTTTTGGGCCGGGCGCGCGACTGACGGGCGATTATTATTGGCACACTCGTCCTACAGGCCTTGTGCGGTGGGCGTTTTGGCGGCTTCGCGGCCCTTGCTCGAGCCTGTTGGCGAACCCTCACGGGTCCTGGAACAAAACCATTGCGATTTGTGTACCGCTCCAGAAGCGCGTCTTGATGAAATCGACAAAAATTCAAGTTTTTTGGCCAGCCCCGCAACCGACCAAAGGTATACTCGGAAACTTCCCGGTATCGTCCGGGACTAACTTGGAGGCTCGTTCGGGTAATACCCTGACCCGCTTCCAGGACATCACCGTTCAAGAAATATCTTTTTCAAGCAACATAGAGTGGAGCTCTCGCATGCAACTGGGAATCATTGGGCTGGGCCGCATGGGCGGAAACATCGCCAGAAGGCTGATGCGCGCTGGTCATCAAACGGTGGTCTTCGATCGCAATCAGGATTCGGTGCATGGCCTGGCCGGTGAGGGCGCTACCGGTGCCGCCGATCTCGCCGATCTGGTGAGCAAGATGGACACCCCGCGCGCGGTCTGGGTCATGCTGCCCGCAGGCGCTCCTACCGAAGCCACCATCGCCCAGCTCGCTGACCTGCTGGAGCCGGACGATGTGATCATCGACGGCGGCAACACCTTCTACAAGGACGACATCCGCCGTGCACGCGATCTCAAGGCGCGCCAGTTGCACTACGTCGACGTCGGCACCTCCGGCGGCGTCTGGGGCCTGGACCGTGGTTACTGCATGATGATCGGCGGCGAGCCGGAAATCTTCGAACGCCTCGACCCGCTGTTCGACTGCCTGGCACCCGGCATGGGCGACATTCCTCGCACTCGCGACCGCAACAGCCCGGATGACCGTGCCGAGCGTGGTTACATCCATGCAGGCCCCGCTGGCTCGGGTCACTTCGTCAAGATGATCCACAACGGCATCGAGTACGGCATGATGCAGGCCTTCGCCGAGGGCTTCGACATCCTCAAGACCAAATCCAGCAGCGAGCTGCCTGAAGACCAGCGCTTCGACCTGAACCTGGCCGACATTGCCGAAGTCTGGCGTCGTGGCAGCGTGGTTTCGTCCTGGCTGCTGGACCTGACTGCCGATGCTCTGGCGAGCGACCAGCAGCTGACCCAGTACTCCGGCGTGGTATCCGACAGTGGCGAAGGTCGCTGGACCATCGACGCAGCGGTCGAGCAGGCGGTACCGGTACCGGTGCTCTCCAGCGCCTTGTTCGCTCGCTTCCGCTCGCGCCAGGACGCCACTTACGGTGACAAGATCCTCTCGGCGATGCGTTTCGGCTTCGGTGGCCATGTCGAGGTTCCCAAATGAGTAGAGCGACCTCGAAAGTAGATGCCGCTCCACCGTCAACCCTGTTTCTGTTCGGCGCCCATGGCGACCTTGTCAAACGCTTGCTGATGCCGGCCTTGTACAACCTGAGCCGGGACGGACTGCTGGACAACGGCCTGCACATCGTCGGGGTCGACCATAACGAGGTGAGCGATGCGGATTTCGCCGCGAAGCTCGAAGCGTTCATCATCGAACAGGCGCGGGCCAAGGGCGTCGACGAGCCGGACAAAGTGCTCGATCCGGCGCTCTGGGCCAAGTTGCGCAAGCGCATCAGCTATATTTCCGGTGACTTCCTCGACGAGGCCACCTACCAGGCCATTGCCGAGCGCATCGAAGTCAATGGCACCGGCAATGCCATGTTCTACCTGGCCACCTCGCCGCGCTTCTTCAGTGAAGTGGCGCAGCGACTGGGCAGCAGCGGGTTGCTCAAGGAGCAGCCCGACGCCTTTCGCCGCGTCGTGATAGAGAAACCCTTCGGTCACGACCTGGCTTCCGCCGAAGCGCTCAATGCGTGTCTGTTGAGCGTCATGAGCGAGAAGCAGATCTACCGCATCGATCATTACCTGGGTAAGGAAACCGTCCAGAACATTCTGGTCAGTCGCTTTTCCAACGGTATCTTCGAAGCGTTCTGGAACAACCACTACATCGACCACGTGCAGATCACCGCGGCCGAAACGGTCGGGGTCGAGACCCGTGGCAACTTCTACGACCAGACCGGCGCCCTGCGTGACATGGTGCCCAACCACCTGTTCCAGCTGCTGGCCATGATTGCCATGGAACCGCCAGCGGCCTTCGGCGCCGATGCGGTTCGCGGCGAGAAGGCCAAGGTCATCGGTGCCATCCGGCCCTGGTCCAAGGCCGATGCCTTGAAGAACTCGGTGCGTGGCCAGTATACGGCGGGACAGGGCGACAAACCCGGTTACCGCGAAGAGCCCAAGGTCGATCCCCAGAGCACCACTGAAACCTACGTGGCGCTCAAGGTCATGGTCGACAACTGGCGCTGGGTGGGTGTGCCGTTCTACCTGCGCACCGGCAAGCGCATGAGCGTGCGCGATACCGAGATCGCCATCTGTTTCAAACCGGCGCCCTACGCGCAGTTCCGTGACACCGAAGTGGACCGGCTCAAGTCCAACTACCTGAAGATCCAGATCCAGCCCGACGAGGGCATGTGGTTCGACCTGCAGGCCAAGCGTCCGGGACCGGCCATGGAACTGGAGAACGTCAAGCTGGGCTTCGCCTACAAGGACTTCTTCCAGATGCAGCCGTCCACCGGCTATGAAACCTTGATCTACGACTGCCTGATCGGCGACCAGACCCTGTTCCAGCGGGCCGACAACATCGAGAACGGCTGGCGCGCAGTGCAGCCGTTCCTCGATGCCTGGCGCGAGGGTGGCAGCATCGCCACCTACGCAGCGGGCGAGGACGGTCCGGAGGCGGCCGACGAGCTGCTGGCCCGCGACGGCCACCACTGGCATCGTCTGGGATGAGTGCCTCGTCGAATCACCTCATCCAGCTGGTCCTCAGCGACATGGACGGCACCCTGCTGATGCCCGATCACAGCTTGAGCCCTGCGGTGATCGAGGCCGTGGCGCAGCTGCGCGCGGCCGGGGTGAAGTTCACCCTGGCCAGCAGCCGTCCGCCGCGGGCCATGCGTCAGCAGATCGAGGCCTTGGGCATCGACTTGCCGACCGCTGCGTTCAACGGCGGCGTGCTGATCAGTGCCGATGGCAGCGAGCTGCAGTCCCACTGGGTCGACCGCGAAGCCGTGGACATCTGCCTGGCGCTGTTCGCCGAACACGCTCTGGACGTTTGGGTGTTCGCCGACGACCAGTGGCTGGCGCGGGATCGCCAGGCCGAGTATTTCCCCAAGGAACTGCACGCGCTGGGCTACGAGCCGCTGATCGTCGAAGACTTCACGCCGTATCTGGACCGCGTGCACAAGATGGTCGCCACCTCCGGCAACTTCCAGCTGTTGGTCGACCTTGAACAGCAGTTGCAGGCGCCGTTGCACGGCAAGGCCATCGCGGCGCGCTCGCAGCGGTACTACCTGGACATTACGGCGGTGCTGGCCAACAAGGGCGAAGCCTTGGCCACATTGGCCGAGCGTCTGGGCATCGAACTGGCCAACACGGCCGTGCTGGGCGACGGCGGCAACGACGTGGCCATGTTCAAGCGTGCCGGATTTTCCGTGGCCATGGGCCAGGGCGAGCAGGTCGTGCGCGAGCAGGCCGATGCGGTCACTGCCAGCAATGCCGAGGATGGCGTGGCGCAGGCCATCCACCAACTGATCCTGCCGCGCGCGCAACGTTGATATAGATTCCAGGCGCGGCACCGTTCCCGGTCCGCGCCAGTGGTCATGAGGGTTCCATGCCGGCGCTGATCGAAGACTACGCCCTGTTGGGCAATTGCCGTACCGCTGCCTTGGTCGACCGTTCCGGTTCGCTGGACTGGTTGTGCTTTCCCCGATTCGATTCCCCCGCCTGTTTCTCCGCCTTGCTGGGCAGCAGCGACAACGGCCGCTGGCGTATCTGTCCCAGTCAGCCGTTGACCGGCACCGAGCGACGCTACCGCGACAGCACGATGATTCTGGAGACGGTGTTTCATACCGAGCAGGGCAGCGCGATGCTCGTCGACTGGATGCCGGTCGGCGAGCAGGACTGCGTGGTGCGCACGGTGGTCGGCCTGAGCGGACAGGTCGAGTTCGATATGGAACTGGTCATGCGCTTCGACTATGGCAGCAGTGTGCCATGGGTCGAGCAGGCTCAGCCCCGAACGCTAACGGCAGTCGCCGGCCCCGACATGCTGGTGCTGCGCAGCGCCTCCGATCTGCACGCCGTGGACCACCGCACTGGTAGCCGGTTCAAGGTCGAAGCCGGCGAGCAGTTATGCTATCGCTTGAGTTTTCAACCCTCGCATCTGCCCGTGCAACCGGCGGTGGAGGCTGAACTGTCCCTGGTTGAAACGGAACGCTATTGGCGCGAGTTCGCCCAGCGTTGCCCGGACGTCGGCGGCTGGACGCCCTTGGTGAAACGCTCGCTGCTGACCCTCAAGGCCATGACCTATGCCCCCACCGGCGGCATCGTTGCTGCCGTGACCACCTCGCTGCCCGAACAACTGGGCGGTGAGCGCAACTGGGACTACCGCTACTGCTGGCTGCGCGATGCGACCATGACCCTGCTGGCGTTCATGAACCTGAGCTACTACGAAGAGGCGGCCGCGTGGCGCAAGTGGCTGATGCGCTCGGTCGCCGGTAACCCCGAGCAGATGCAGATCATGTACGGCCTGGCCGGTGAGCGCCGATTGCCCGAGCAGACCTTGCCGTGGCTGACCGGCTACGAGGGTTCGGCGCCGGTTCGCATCGGCAACGGCGCGGCGACCCAGCGCCAGCTGGATGTGTACGGCGAAGTCGCCGACGCCATGAGCCAGGCCATTCGCGCCGGTCTGCCCCGTCATCCCCGCGGTGCCGCGATCTTTCGGGTGATCCTGCCGTACCTGGAAAGCATCTGGGAACAACCCGACGAAGGTATCTGGGAGATCCGCGGCGAACCCCAGCATTTCACCCATTCCAAGGTCATGGCCTGGGTGGCGTTCGACCGCGCAGCGACCCTTGCCGAGCCGACCGAAGAGGGCCGCGCGCAAGCCCAGCACTATCGCGCCGTCGCCGATCGGATCCATGCTCAGGTGTGCAGTCGGGGCATCGATACCGAACACGGCCATTTCGTCCAGGCCTATGGCTCGACCCATACCGACGCCAGCCTGCTGCAGATCGCCTTGACCGGGTTCCTGCCGCCAGACGACCCACGTGTGGTGGCGACCGTGGCCCGCATCGAGAGCACGTTGATGCGCGACGGTCTGCTGCTGCGTTACGACACGGCCCATGGCGTCGATGGCCTGGACCCGGGCGAGGGCACTTTTCTGGTGTGCTCTTTCTGGCTCGCCGATGTCTATGTGCTGCAAGGCCGTATGACTGACGCCCAGCGTCTGTTCGAGCGTCTGGCCGGTCTGTGCAACGATGTCGGCCTGTTGGCCGAGCAGTACGACCCCAAGGCGGGGCGCATGTTGGGCAATTTTCCCCAGGCGTTCAGCCAGCTGGGCATCATCAACACCGCGCTCAACCTGTACCGCGCGCAGAACCCGGCCCAGGCTCGCGCAGCCGCGACAGCCGGCGTATGTGTGGAATGATCGGGCGACGGTGGCAAACGAGGATTGGATTCGATGAGTGAACGCTGGACCACAGCGGTACTCGATACCGCGCTACCTGGCGGCCTGGCGGTCGCCCGTAGCAGCCAGGGGTTTCTCTGCGCTGCCCAAGGCGTGCTGTTCGAGCGCCAATGGCTGAAGCAGCAACCCCTGGAAATCCTGGCCGAACACGGGATCGGCCATTTCGATGGCCAGCCGGTCTACCTGCTCGAACTGCGCAGCCCGGACACGCCGGATGACTGCCATTGGCAAGGCTTGCGTCAGTTCATGCTCGAAGGTGATTTTCAGGTTTATCGCATGCTCGGCTACGCCGCGCAGATCGGCACCTGGGCGCGTGAGCATCGGTTCTGTGGCAGTTGCGGCGGGCCCATGCAGCAGGTCCAGGGCGAGCGGGCGATGCATTGTGCACGCTGCGAGCTGCGCAGCTACCCGCGGATCTCGCCGAGCATGATCGTGCTGGTCACCCGTGGCGACGAGATACTGCTGGCGCGTTCGCCGCGATTCGTTCCGGGTGTCTACAGCACCTTGGCAGGTTTTGCCGAGCCGGGCGAGTCGGCCGAGGACTGCCTGCGCCGCGAGGTGATGGAGGAAGTGCAGGTCACGGTTCGCAACATTCAGTACATCGGCAGCCAGTGCTGGCCGTTTCCCCATTCGATGATGCTGGGCTTTCACGCCGAATATGCGGCCGGCGAGATCGTTCCGCAGTTGGACGAGATCGAGGACGCGCAGTGGTTTCACATCGACGCGTTGCCAGCCCTGCCGGCTGGGCGATCGATTGCCCGGCACCTCATCGACCTCTATGTAGCGCGCCGCTCAGGCCTGCCCGAACCAGTGCTGCCAGGCTAGGCGTACGGTCAGCGCCAGGACGATGGTGATGAACACCGGGCGAATGAATTTGGCGCCGCCGCCAATCGCGGTGCGTGCGCCGAAGAAGGCGCCGACCATCACCGCCAGGCCCATGCTCAAACCGATCAGCCAGTCGACCTGGCCACTGGCGATGAACACCGTGAGTGCCGCGATATTGCTGACGAAGTTCATGCTGCGCGCCACGCCGCTGGCGCGAACCAGGTCCAGTGGATACAGCAGCAGCGTGCTGACGGTCCAGAACGCTCCGGTGCCGGGGCCTGCCACACCATCATAGAAGCCCAGGGTCAGGCCTTGGGGCAGTTGCCATTTGCGCTTGATCGGCGCGTCGCTGTCCAGTGGGGCTTTGGGTGTACCCCCGAACAGCAGGTACAGGCCGCAGGCGAAGACGATCACCGGCAGCATCTTGTTCAACCATTCGGCGGGCATGTAATGCGCGGCCCCCGCGCCCAGGAAGGCACCCAGCAAGGTGCCCAGCAGGGCGTTCTTCCATTGACCGGGATGAAACAACTTGCGGCGATAGAACGTATAGCCGGCCGTGGCCGAACCGAAGGTCGAGCTCAGTTTGTTGGTGCCCAGCACCAGATGAGGCGGCAGGCCGGCGGTGAGCAGGGCAGGGGTAGTGAGCAGGCCACCGCCGCCGGCGATGGCGTCGATGAAACCGGCGATGAACGCCACCAACACGAGAATGAGCAGAACGCTCGGCGTAACGCTGAGGCTGGAAAGAAGGTCGAAGGGCATGTCATCGGGCTTCACGGCAGGGTGCATGCGAAAGGCGCATGCGAAAGCCGCCATTTTAGCCATCGCATGCGCCACCGCAAACCGTATTCGTATGTAACGCGTCTGACGGCACCGTGTTCATCCAGACACACCCCGTACACCGCCGACGCGGCTCNNAACAAAAAGCCCCCCCCCCCCCGGGGGGCGCCGCAAAAAGCCGCGTCCGGCCACACCGCGTTCATCCAGACACACCGCATCCACCGCCGACGCGGCTCGCGCCGCTGCTACAAGCACCGCGTACCCCTGTAGCAGCGGCGCAAGCCGCGTCCGGCAGCACCGCGTTCGTCCAGCCGCACCGCGTACCCCTACAACATTCGCGCAATCAGCCGATCTGCTCCTTGGCTAACTTCACTACGTTGTCCACGGTAAACCCGAACTTGGCCTGCAACTTGTCGATCGGTGCGGAGGCGCCGAAGCTGTTCATGACCACTTTCGCGCCCGTCGCGCCGACATACCGATCCCAGCCCAGTGGCCCAGCCTGTTCGATGGCCACGCGGGCGGTGACTGCCGCTGGCAGCACGTGCTCACGGTATCCGGCGTCCTGCTCCTCGAACAACTCCCAGCACGGCAGGCTCACGACCCGCGCCGCAATGCCCTGTGCCTGCAACTGTTCATAAGCTTCAACCGCCAAGCCCACCTCGCTGCCAGTGGCAATCAGGATCACTTGCGGGTTGTCGCTGTCGGCCAGGACATAGCCGCCACGAGCCACGCCTTCGGCACTGGCGAAGCGCTCACGATCCAACGTCGCCATGGGCTGGCGCGACAGCACGATGCACGAAGGCCGATCGGTCTGTGCCAAGGCAATCTTCCACGCCTGGGTCGTTTCGTTGGCATCACCCGGACGCAACGTCAGCAGCCCCGGCGTGGCCCGCAGTTGGGTCAGATGCTCGATAGGCTGGTGGGTCGGCCCATCCTCGCCCACGCCGATCGAGTCGTGGGTGAACACGAACACCACCGGCAACTCCATGATCGCCGCCAGGCGAATCGGCGGTTTCATGTAATCGCTGAATACCAGGAAGGTCGAGGTGTAGGGTCGGATGTAGCACAGCGCCAAGCCGTTGGCGATGGCGCCCATGGCGTGCTCACGGATGCCGAAGTGCAGATTGCGACCACCGGGCTCCGTGGCCGAGAAACTGCCGGCTCCGTCAAAGGTCAGGTTGGTCTTGGTCGAAGGCGACAGGTCGGCCGATCCCCCCAGCAACCAGGGGATCTTCCTGGCAAACGCATTCAGCACCTTCCCCCCGGCAGCGCGCGTGGCCAGGCCTTTGGCGTCGGTATCGAAGGCTTCCAGTTCCGCTTCCCAGCCTTCTGGCATTTCGCCGGCCCGCATGCGTCGCAGTTGCTCGGCCAGCTCCGGTTCCCGCTCGCTCAGGGTCTGCAGCTGCTGCTCCCATTGCTCATAGCGTTCGCCATGATTGTTCAGCAGCGTGTCGCGCAGATGGTGGGCGGCCTGCTCAGGCACCGAGAAACTGCTGTTCTCATCCCAACCGTAGGCTTTCTTGGCGAGCTTGATCTCATCGTCGCCCAAGGCTTCACCGTGGGCGGCCGCCGTGTTCTGTTTGTTCGGTGCGCCGTAGCCAATGACGCTGTCGACCATGATCAAGGTCGGCGCATCGTGCGTCTGACTGAACTGCTCGAATGCCTTGGCCAGCGCCTCTGTATCGTTGGCATCGCTGACGTGCAGCGTGTTCCAGCCGTAGCCCTTGAAACGAGTCATCACATCTTCGCTGAAGGCCAGCTCGGTGTGGCCTTCGATGCTGATCGTGTTGTTGTCGTAGATCCAGCACAGGTTCGATAGCTTCAGGTGGCCGGCCATCGACGCGGCTTCACTGCTGACGCCTTCCATCATGTCGCCATCGCCGCAGATCACGTAGACGTTGTAGTCGAACAGCTTCAGATCGTCCCGGTTGAAGCGCGAGCCGAGCCAGCGCTGAGCCATGGCCATGCCCACGCTGTTGGCGCACCCTTGCCCGAGCGGACCCGTCGTGGTCTCCACGCCGGTGGTGTAACGGTATTCCGGGTGCCCCGGGGTTTTCGAGTCCATCTGGCGGAATTGCTTGATGTCCTCGAGGCTGATGGCCGGTTGGCCGGTCTTGGTGCCGTCTGCGTCGATTTCCTCGACACCGGCCAGATGCAGCAGGCCATAGAGCAGCATGGAGGCATGGCCGGCGGAGAGCACGAAGCGGTCGCGGTTGGGCCAGTCGGGATGCTCGGGGTGGTAGCGCAGGAAGCGGCTCCACAGGGTGTAGCCGACTGGGGCCAAGGCCATAGGTGTGCCGGGGTGACCGGAATTGGCTTTCTGTACCGCGTCCATCGCCAGGGTGCGCAGGGTGTTGATGCACAGTTGATCGTTGGCGGCGGAGGGGGCTGAAGTTGGAACTTGATTAGGCATGTCGATTCGATCCCACATTGAGTTCGCGAGGAAATCGCGGTGAAGATGTCGTCAGGGTTGACCCTCCGGCAGCCGGGTAAGTTGCGTTGCAAGCAACCGGTGCGTTCTCGGCGCTGTCACGCCAGCCGTTCCACGCAAATTGTTACCGGGCATGCAACGCAGCTTTATCGAAATCCGGTTTGCCCCATGCCTGCGTCCCGGCCTAAGCTTGACCGTTCGATGCCGTATGCCCTTACCAGTGGAATCCATGATGCCCAGCCAGTTTCCTTCCGCCAGGCCCCGCCGCCTGCGCCGCAACGCTTCTTTCCGCGATCTGTTCCAGGAAGCCGAATTCAACCTAGGCGACCTGGTACTGCCGATTTTCGTCGAAGAAGAAATCGACGACTTCGTTCCCATCAGCAGCATGCCGGGAGTCATGCGGATTCCCGAATCGAAGCTTGCCGGCGAAATCGAGCGCTACGCGCGTGCCGGTATCAAGTCGGTGATGACCTTTGGCGTGTCTCACCATCTGGACGCCGACGGCAGTGACACCTGGAACGAAAACGGCCTGGTGTCGCGTATCGCGCGCATCTGCAAGGACACCGTCCCGGAAATGGTGGTGATGGCCGACACCTGTTTCTGCGAGTACACCTCCCACGGGCACTGCGGTGTCCTGCACGGTGATCATGTCGACAACGATGCCACCTTGATCAATCTCGGCAAGCAGGCCGTGGTCGCCGCACGGGCAGGTGCCGACTTCATCTCGCCATCGGCGGCCATGGACGGTCAGGTGCAGGCGATTCGCGGTGCGCTGGACGAAGCCGGCTTCTTCGATACGTCGATCATGGCCTACTCGACCAAGTTCGCGTCGTCGTTCTACGGGCCCTTCCGCGAAGCCGGTGGTACGGCGCTAAAGGGTGACCGCAAGACTTACCAGATGAACCCGATGAACCGCCGCGAAGCGGTGCGTGAGTCGTTGCTCGACGAGCAGGAAGGCGCCGATGCGCTGATGGTCAAACCGGCCGGGGCCTACCTGGACATCATTCGCGACATCCGCGAAGCCTCGCGCCTGCCTCTCGCGGCGTATCAGGTCAGCGGCGAATACGCCATGATCAAGTTCGCCGGCCAGGCCGGGGCAGTGGACGAGCAGCGTATCGTGCGCGAGAGCCTGGGCGCCATCAAGCGCGCGGGCGCGGATCTGATCTTCACCTACTTTGCCATGGACATTGCCCGCGAAGGCATCTAAGGCTCGGTTCACTGCCCCTGGCGCATCGGCATGCGATCGATGGTAGTGAACAGCGACTCGGGATCGACCGGCCCTGGCCGGTCGACCTTGATCCCACCGTCCTTGCCCACCAGTATCACCCGCGCCCCGGCATCGCCCCGATGCCCGACAGCCTGCAACAGTGCTGCACTGGCTGAACCGCTCAGCGGCTGGCCATTGCGGCTGGCGGCACCCGCGACGATCTCGTAGAGCACCATCTCCCGTTCGACGAACCCTTCACGGGCGGCTGGCTTGCCCAAGGCTTCCCGCAGCTCCACCAGTGTCGCGTCCTGGGCGTTGGGGACGATCACGATCAAAGGGCGGCTCTGCCAACGTTCGGCTACCAGCGGATTGGCGTCGCTGGCTTCGGCCGAAGCCAGTCCAAGGCCCAGTGCAAGCGCTGCAATCGTCGCTTTCATGTTCGATCTCCCGATGGGTTCAAGCCTGTACATAATAGTGTCACTCCCGGTAGAACTTGGCGATGCGCCTGGGGTTCAAAGCCCTACCGCTCCTTCGCAATAGGTCTTCACAATGACACTCCGAATTCAGCAACAAGACATCGAACGAGCCAATCTGCGCACCGTCAGCGAAATCTGGCTGGCAGGGCCGAAGTGCACCTATGACGTGGAAAGCGAGGTCGATAGCAAATGCTTCTGGCGCGGACGACCTACCGTCAGCCACGACATGCTCAGTGAAGGGACTCACGAACAGAATCTGCAGCGTCTATGGCTGGTGGTCGCCAACGTTGACGATGATGCCGAGGTGGGTGCAGCCGAAGCCTTGCTCCGTGCGTCCTTGGAAAAACAGAACATGGAAGGGGAGTTCTATCCGGCGGAGCACAAGAACACCACTGCGCCGTGAGCTTTGCAGTCTAATAGTCAATCTCTTTTACGTTTCAAAATAATGCAAAAAGCCCGGTCGATCAGCTTCGGTTCGGGCATTCTGCCTGAAGCTGCTTCTAGCTTTGTCTTATAACTAGCTGACTTATATAGGTATCTATTAATAATCGGCTGGCATGGTGTGTGCACTGGTATCCCTGGCAAACCGTACGTGAGCGATCACACAGGTTCAACCTGCTAGGAGCACGACAACAATGATGAGCCCTGCCGAACACCTTCCTCCTGCCGCGCTATCCGCCTCCGCGGACAGCTCCAATCACTCGGGAGTCTCCTGGGCCGCGATCTTCGCCGGCGCCGCTGCTGCCTCCGCACTTTCCATGATTCTCGTCGTACTAGGCTTCGGCCTGGGTTTCTCGGCCGTATCGCCGTGGGCTGACAAAGGCGTGAGCGCCACGACCCTTGGTGTCTCGACCGTCCTGTGGCTGACCTTCACGCAAATCGCCGCATCGGGCATGGGCGGCTATCTGGCCGGCCGGTTGCGGGTCAAGTGGGCCAATATGCATGGCGATGAAGTGTACTTCCGCGACACAGCCCATGGCTTCCTGGCCTGGGCCGTTGCTTCGTTGGTCACCGCCATGCTGGTGTTGGGTTCGGTGGGCAGTGCGATCGGCAGCGGTGTGCAGGCCACTGCCAGGGTCGCCGGTGGCGCATCCGTCGCAGCCGCGAGCTCCAACAGCGATAGCGCGAGTGACCCCTATGGTTACTTCGTCGACATGCTGTTTCGCGACAACCGTCCCGTCGCGGTCAGCGATGACGCGGCACACGCCGTGGTGACCCGCATCTTTGCCCGTACCGTGAGCAACGATGGACAGCTCGCCGTCGAAGACCGTGCCTACCTGGCGCAGCTGGTCAGCCAGCGCACCAACCTGACTCAAGCCCAGGCCGAGCAGCGTGTCGATCAGGTCTACGGTCAAGCGCTGAAATCGGTGCAAGACGCTGAACTGGCTGCCCGCCAGGCCGCCGACATCGCCAAGAAAGTCGCTGCCGCCACTGCACTGTGGACCTTCGTTGCCTTGCTCTGCGGCGCGTTCTTCGCCAGCTTCGCAGCAACCTTCGGTGGCCGCAGCCGCGATGCCGTGGTCTGGCATGAACGCGACCGTACCCGCACCCACACACCCACTTCGATTCGCTGATCAAGGAGTACTACCATGCGCTCGATTCTCTTGTTCTTTCTCGGTGTGCCTATCCCGATCATCATCCTGATCGCGCTGTTCATGCATTGAGTCCCGCCGTATCGGCCGCTTGACCGGGTCGATATTCCGCACAACGCCCCTGGCGCAATTTCATTGCCCGGGGGCTTTGTGTTTGTGCCAGGCGAAATGCGGTGAGTGGCTAATTTTTATCTTCATGTTTCATCAGCAGACATCGGCGCCCCTTGTGACCGGTACTTCGCCATACTCAGTTCCACCCCTCTGTAGGAAGTCTCCCCACATTCCGCGTGAAAGATCTCAAGGAGCAGCGCCATGCCGACCCGCCGTCAGTTCGTTCAATACACCGCCGCGCTCGGCGCCCTGGCCAGTTGTGGCCCGCTGATGTCGCGCCTGGCGTTCGCGGCGCAGCCGCTGCTGCAACGCAAGATACCGGCGACCGGTGAGTGGCTTCCCGTGATCGGACTGGGTACGTCCCAGACATTCAACGTGGACCCGGAGTCGGCGGACATGGCCCCTCTGCGCGAGGTGCTGGCGGCGTTCGTAGCGGGTGGCGCCAAGGTCATCGATACGGCGCCCAGCTACGGCCGGGCGGAGCGGGTCAGCGGCGAGCTGGTGGCTCAAGCCGCCGCACGCGACAAGGTGTTTCTGGCGACCAAGGTCTCGTCCACTGGTCGTGAGGCCGGCATGCGTCAGATCGAGGCCAGCTTCAAGGCGCTGCGCACCGACAGGATTGATCTGATTCAGGTCCACAACCTGCAGGACACCCGCACGCAGTTGGCGCTGCTGCGCGAACTCAAGGCCCAGGGCCGCATCCGCTACATTGGCGTGACGCACTACGTGGAGTCAGCCCACGATGAGCTGTTGGCCGTGCTGAAGCAGGAGCCCGTCGACTTCGTGCAGATCAACTACTCGATCGGCGCGCGCAACGCCGAGCGCAAGCTGCTGCCGTATTGCGCCGACAAGGGTATCGCCACCCTGATCAATCGGACGTTCGAAGCCGGCCGCCTGTTCGCCAAGGTCAAGGGTCGTGCGGTACCTGAATGGGCCAGCGCCGAGCTGGATGCCAGTTCCTGGGCGCAGTTGATGCTCAAGTTCGTCCTGGCCAATCCTGCGGTGACCGCCGTCATTCCCGCCACGTCGCAACCCCGTTATGTGCTCGACAACCTGCTCGCCGGCCAGGGTCGTTTGCCCAATGCCGAGCAACTCAAGCGCATTGCCACCGAGTTTGCCTGAGGTGCGTCTTCCATGACCCCCATCGCTGCGCGCTTCACGCAGGTGATCAATGCCCGTCCTGGCGAGGGGCAGGCCGCGTTGGCCGGGTTCGCGTTGTTCTTCTGCCTGTTCTGCGGCTATTTCATGCTGCGACCGATCCGCGAGTCGATGGGCATTCAGGGCGGTGTGGAAAACCTGCAATGGCTGTTCACGGCCACCTTCATCGCCATGTTGGTGGCCGTGCCGCTGTTTGGCTGGCTCAACTCCAGGGTGGCCAGGCTTCACTATATCGACTGGGTCTACGGCTTTTTCTGCGGCAATCTGTTGCTCTTCGCCGTTGCGTTTGGCGCTGCGGAACAGGGCATCTGGCTGGCGCGGGTGTTCTA
>NZ_DJUS01000158.1:47537-52300 GCF_002438365.1 Pseudomonas sp. UBA6276 | reverse complement strand
TGGTGATCGCGCCGACCAAGCTGACCGACTTCGCGCCGATCTACTGCGACGAGGCCGGTGACGGCCTGGTAACCCAGTTCGACAAGGATGACGTGGAAGCGGCAGGTCTGGTCAAGTTCGACTTTCTCGGCCTGCGTACCCTGACCATCATCGACTGGGCGCTGAAGACCATCAACCGCGACCGGGCCAAGGTCAACGAGGCGCCGCTGGACATCGCCTTCATTCCGCTCGACGACAAGCCGACCTACCAGTTGCTGCAGAAGGCCGAGACCACTGCCGTCTTCCAGCTCGAATCTCGCGGCATGAAGGAGCTGATCAAGAAGCTCAAGCCCGACTGCCTGGAAGACCTCATTGCACTGGTGGCGTTGTTCCGGCCAGGCCCGCTGCAATCGGGCATGGTGGACGACTTCATCAACCGCAAGCACGGTCGCGCCGAGCTGGCCTACCCGCATTCGGACTACCAGTACGAAGGACTGAAACCGGTGCTGGCGCCCACCTACGGCATCATCCTGTACCAGGAACAGGTGATGCAGATCGCTCAGGTGATGGCAGGCTACACCCTCGGCGGCGCCGACATGCTGCGTCGCGCCATGGGCAAGAAGAAACCCGAAGAGATGGCCAAGCAGCGTGGCGGCTTCATCGAAGGGTGCGCCACCAACAACATCGACCCGGACCTGGCGGGCAACATCTTCGACCTGGTGGAAAAATTCGCCGGTTACGGTTTCAACAAGTCCCACTCCGCTGCCTATGGGCTGGTGTCCTACCAGACCGCCTGGCTCAAGGCTCACTACCCGGCGCCGTTCATGGCCGCAGTGCTCTCGGCGGACATGCACAATACCGACAAGGTCGTGACCTTGATCGAGGAAGTGCGCACCATGAAGCTGCGCCTGGACGCGCCGGACGTGAACAATTCCGAGTTCAAGTTCACGGTCAACGACGATGGCCGCATCGTCTATGGGCTGGGCGCGATCAAGGGCGTGGGCGAGGGACCGGTGGAGGCGATCATCGAAGCCCGCCAGGCCGGCCCGTTCAAGGACCTGTTCGACTTCTGCGAGCGCGTCGATCTCAAGCGCATCAACAAACGCACCCTCGACGGTCTGATCCGCAGCGGTGCGATCGACCGCCTGGGCCCGTATTTCCACGATGAGCCCAAGGCCTATCAAGCCAACATCGACCGCAATCGCGCGGTACTGCTGTCGGCCATGGAGGGCGCGATCAAGGCGGCGGAGCAGACCGCTCGCACCCACGACAGCGGCCACGACGACCTCTTCGGCGGTGTGTTCGTCGAAGCGGACGCCGATGTCTATGCCGACCATCGCAAGGCCAAGGAGCTGACTCTCAAGGAGCGGCTGCGAGGCGAGAAGGAAACTCTGGGGCTGTACCTCACCGGGCACCCGATCGACGAATACGAAGGCGAGATCCGGCGCTTCGCTCGGCAGCGCATCATCGACCTCAAGCCTTCGCGCGAAACCCAGACCGTGGCCGGCATGGTCATCGCGTTGCGGGTGATGAAGAACAAGAAGGGCGACAAGATGGGCTTCATCACCCTCGACGACCGCTCGGCGCGCATCGAGGCCTCATTGTTCGCCGATGCCTTCATGTCCGCGCAATCGCTGCTGCAGACCGACG
Organism: Pseudomonas sp. UBA6276; assembly: GCF_002438365.1. Lineage (NCBI taxonomy): Bacteria > Pseudomonadati > Pseudomonadota > Gammaproteobacteria > Pseudomonadales > Pseudomonadaceae > Pseudomonas > Pseudomonas sp. UBA6276. The sequence continues at coordinate 50,671 of NZ_DJUS01000158.1, read as the reverse complement.
CCATGGTGGTGGTGGAAGGGGAGGTCAGCAACGATGACTTCTCCGGTGGCCTGCGCCTGCGCGTCAAGCGCGTGATGAGCATGGAAGATGCGCGCACCAACCTGGCCGAAAGCTTGCGTCTGAAGGTGCACGCCGACGGGCTGGGTGGCGATCGGCTCGGCTGGCTGGGCGAATTGTGCCGTCAGCACCGCGGCGCCTGCCCGATCACCATGGAATACACCAGCAACGACGCCAAGGCGACGCTGCAGTTCGGCGAAGGCTGGCGGATCGACCCGGCCGACAGCTTGATTCAAGCGTTGCGTGACCAGTTCGGTCGCGAGAACGTCTTTCTGCAATATCGTTGAACCTGACCGTTGAGCTGGCCCCGCGGGCCGGGCTCGACCACAATTAATAAACTCGACCTGAACGCGCCGTTTCCTTTAAGGTATGGCGCCAAACGGATCAACCGGCCGGCCGCTTGGCCGTCGACCCAAGACGGATGCCTATGAACCCGAATTTTCTTGATTTCGAACAGCCGATCGCTGACCTGCAAGCCAAGATCGAAGAGCTGCGCCTGGTAGGCAACGACAATTCGTTGAACATCGGCGACGAGATCTCTCGCCTGCAAGACAAGAGCAGCACGCTGACCGAAAGCATCTTCGGCAACCTGACCAGCTGGCAGATTGCCCGGCTGGCGCGTCACCCGCGCCGCCCGTACACCCTGGACTACATTCAGCACATCTTCACCGAGTTCGATGAGCTGCACGGCGACCGTCATTTCTCCGACGACGCCGCCATTGTTGGCGGTGTCGCTCGTCTCGACGAGCAGCCGGTGATGATCATTGGCCACCAGAAAGGCCGCGAAGTGCGCGAGAAGGTCCGTCGCAACTTCGGCATGCCGCGTCCGGAAGGCTACCGCAAGGCGTGCCGCCTGATGGAAATGGCCGAGCGCTTCAAGATGCCGATCCTCACCTTCATCGACACGCCGGGCGCGTACCCGGGCATCGATGCCGAAGAGCGCAACCAGAGCGAAGCGATCGCCTGGAACCTGCGCGTGATGGCACGCCTGAAAACGCCGATCATCGCCACGGTGATCGGTGAAGGCGGTTCGGGTGGCGCATTGGCCATCGGTGTCTGCGATCAACTGAACATGCTGCAGTATTCGACCTATGCGGTGATTTCGCCGGAAGGTTGCGCGTCGATTCTGTGGAAGACGGCCGAAAAGGCGCCGGATGCCGCCGAAGCCATGGGCATCACGGCCGAGCGCTTGAACCACCTGGGCATTGTCGACAAGGTGATCGACGAGCCACTGGGTGGCGCCCATCGCGATCCGGTCGCCGCCTCGGCCCTGATCCGCGCCGAGCTGACCAGCCAACTGGACATGCTCAAGGGTTTCGACACCGAGACGTTGCTCAGCCGCCGGTATGACCGGTTGATGAGCTACGGGTTGTAAGGTTCGAGACCGCGGCGCGCCCTTCGCGGGCAGAGGGCTCAGCCGCCCGCCCCGCTCCCACAGGTATGGGTTCACTCCGTCCACTGTGGGAGCGGGCTCTGCCCGCGAAGGGCGCACCGCCGATTCAAGGCCCAGCCCCGATCCGTGTGGGAGCGGGGCGGGCGGCTGAGTCCTCTGCCCGCGAAGGGAGCACCGCTCATACCTCGCCTTGCCCAGTGAGGGCCGCACCTTATGCGTGAATCCTCAGTCTTGATGCAACGATTACAGGCCCGGTTGCAACCCTACCTCTCAGCCCCTGCCTGGTACGTCGCCTTCTCCGGTGGCCTCGACTCCACTGTCCTGCTGCACCTGTTGGCCGGTCTGCCCCAGCGTCCGCCGCTGACTGCTCTTCATATCCATCACGGTCTGCAATCGGTCGCCGATACCTGGCCCGCACACTGCCAATCCCTGTGCGATCAGCTCGGTGTGTCGTTGCGCATTATCCGGGTGCAGGTCGAGAACGGCCCCAGCCTGGAACAAGCCGCGCGCCAGGCGCGCTACCATGCTTTCGATGCGGTGCTCGGAGTCGGCGATGTCCTGTTCGCCGCCCAGCACCAGGATGATCAGGCCGAAACCCTGCTGTTTCGTCTGCTGCGCGGCGCTGGCGTGCGGGGGCTTGCGGCGATGCCACAGCAGCGACCGCAAGGGCAGGGGATCTTGGCCAGGCCGCTGCTCGATGAGCCTCGCAGCGAACTGGTCGCGTACGCTCGTGCCGAGGGCCTGGACTGGATCGACGACCCCTCCAACACCGATACCCGTTTTTCGCGCAATTACCTGCGCCGAGACGTGCTGCCCGTGATCACGGCGCGCTGGCCCCAGGCGGCCGGCAGCATTGCCAGGGCCGCGGCCCATCTGGGCGAGGCAGCGCAGTTGCTGGAGGAACTGGCCGAAGCGGACCTGGAGCCTGCGCGCGCATCGGTCGAGCATTCCTGGCTGTCCGTACCGAGCCTGGCCCTGGCGCCGCTGCAAGCGCTGTCAGACAGCCGTCAGCGCAATGCCCTGCAGTTCTGGCTGGCACGCCTGACGCGCCTGCCCGACACCCAGCACTGGGTCGGATGGGCATCCTTGCGCGACGCCGATGCCGCAGCCACGCCCGTCTGGCGACTGACCGACGGCGAGCTGCACAGGGCCCACGGACGGATCTGGTGGGTCAGTGGCCAATGGTCGCAGGCTCAGCCTGCGGTCCAAACATGGCCGCGTCCTGAGCAGGCCTTGCAACTGCCGGGTAACGGTGAGGTGCGATGGCAGGGCAGTCCGCCGTCCGGTCAGGCGCAGATTCGCTACCGCCAGGGCGGCGAAGGCCTGCGCTTGCCCGCTCGCGGGCAGCGAGACCTCAAACGCCTGCTCAATGAAAGCCGCCTGCCAGGCTTCGTGCGTGATCGCCTGCCCCTGCTGTTCGTCGACGACCAGTTGGTGGCCGTGGCCAACCTGCCGCTGTCCAGTGTCGATGGCCAACTGTCGTGGTCGCCGCCGACCGGCGAGCAGAGTTTGAGATGAAAGGGGGAATCCGGTAGACTACGCTCCCTTCTTGATACAGCTTCTGTGAGCCCACCGGATTCACGGACGTTGCCGATTGCCAAACCGTTTTTGGCCGTCGGGGGCTTCGGCCTTCCTTCGCTTTCCCCGGCGGCTTCTGCCGCTTTAACGCAGACTTCTAGGGTTT
>NZ_DJUS01000158.1:45186-47505 GCF_002438365.1 Pseudomonas sp. UBA6276 | reverse complement strand
CGGCCATCCTGGAGGCGCGGGGGCTCAAAGTCACCATGCTCAAGCTTGACCCGTACATCAACGTCGACCCGGGCACCATGAGCCCGTTCCAGCACGGTGAAGTGTTCGTCACCCACGACGGCGCCGAGACCGACCTGGACCTGGGGCACTACGAGCGGTTCATCCGCACGACCATGACCCAGAACAACAACTTCACCACCGGCCGCGTCTACGAGCACGTGTTGCGCAAGGAGCGTCGTGGTGACTACCTGGGCGCGACCATCCAGGTCATCCCGCACATCACCGACGAGATCAAGCGCCGCATCATCAAGGGCGCCGGCGATGCCGACGTGGCCATGGTCGAGATCGGCGGCACCGTGGGCGACATCGAATCGCAACCGTTCCTGGAGGCGATCCGCCAGCTGCGCTTCGAAGTCGGCGCCAAGCGCGCGATGCTGATGCACCTGACGCTGGTCCCGTACATCGCCACTGCCGGCGAGACCAAGACCAAGCCGACCCAGCATTCGGTCAAGGAACTGCGCTCCATCGGCCTGCAGCCCGATGTGCTGGTGTGCCGCTCCGATCACCCGATCGACACCTCGTCGCGTCGCAAGATCGCGCAGTTCACCAACGTCGAAGAGCGCGCGGTCATCGCCCTGGAAGACGCCGACACCATCTACAAGATCCCGGGCATCCTGCACTCCCAGGGCCTGGACGATTTCGTCGTCGAGCGCTTCGGTCTGCAGTGCGGCAGCGCCGACCTGTCCGAGTGGGACGCGGTGGTCGATGCCAAGCTGAACCCGGAACACGAAGTGACCATCGCCATGGTCGGCAAGTACATGGAACTGCTCGATGCCTACAAATCGCTGATCGAAGCGATGAGCCATGCCGGTATCAGCAATCGCACCAAGGTCAACCTGCGCTACATCGATTCCGAAGACATCGAGAATCAGGGCACGGCGCTGCTCGAAGGCGTGGACGCCATCCTGGTTCCCGGCGGCTTCGGTCTGCGCGGTGTGGAAGGCAAGATCACCGCCGTGCAGTACGCCCGCGAGAACAAGGTGCCGTACCTGGGTATCTGCCTGGGCATGCAGGTGGCCGTCATCGAATTTGCCCGTAACGTGATGGGCTGGAAAGACGCCAACTCCACCGAATTCGATCGCGCCAGCGGCCACCCGGTGGTCGGTCTGATCACCGAGTGGGAAGACGCCACCGGTGCCGTGGAAACCCGTACCGAAGCTTCCGATCTGGGCGGCACCATGCGCCTGGGTGCGCAGGACTGCCAGCTGATCAGCGGTTCCAAGGTGCACGATTGCTACGCCCGCGATGTGATCGTCGAGCGTCATCGTCATCGCTACGAAGTGAACAACAACCTGCTGCCGCAACTGGTCGACGCCGGCCTGGTGGTTTCCGGTCGTTCGGGCGATGGTGCGCTGGTCGAAGTGGTCGAGTCCAAGGATCACCCATGGTTCGTGGCCTGCCAGTTCCACCCCGAGTTCACCTCGACGCCGCGTGACGGTCACCCGCTGTTCAGCGGTTTCGTCAAGGCTGCATTGGCTCAACATCAGAAGAAGGCCTGACCCTCATGGCGCAGAAGATCATCCGCGTTGGCGACATCGAGATCGCCAACGACAAGCCATTCGTCCTGTTCGGCGGCATGAACGTGCTGGAATCGCGCGACATGGCCCTCAAGGTCTGTGAAGAATACGTGCGCGTGACCGACAAGCTCGGCATTCCCTACGTGTTCAAGGCGAGCTTCGACAAGGCCAACCGTTCTTCCGTGACCTCCTACCGCGGCCCCGGCCTGGAAGAGGGCATGCGCATCTTCGAAGAGATCAAGCAGACCTTCAATGTGCCGCTGATCACCGACGTCCATGAGCCTGCGCAGGCTGCCGTGGTCGCCGAAGTCTGCGACATCATTCAGCTGCCGGCCTTCCTGTCGCGTCAGACCGACCTGGTGGTCGCCATGGCCAAGACCGGTGCGGTCATCAACATCAAGAAGGCCCAGTTCCTGGCTCCGCAGGAAATGAAGCACATCCTGACCAAGTGCGAGGAAGCCGGTAACGACCAGTTGATCCTCTGCGAGCGTGGTTCGAGCTTCGGCTACAACAACCTGGTGGTGGACATGCTCGGCTTCGGCATCATGAAGTCGTTCCAATACCCAGTGTTCTTCGACGTCACCCATGCCCTGCAGATGCCGGGCGGTCGCAGCGACTCGGCCGGTGGTCGCCGTGCCCAGGTCACCGACCTGGCCAAGGCAGGCCTGAGCCAGGGCCTGGCAGGTCTGTTCCTGGAAGCCCACCCGGACCCGGACAACGCCAAGTGCGACGGCCCGTGCGC
>NZ_DJUS01000158.1:0-45038 GCF_002438365.1 Pseudomonas sp. UBA6276 | reverse complement strand
GCAGAGACCCGCTCCCACAGGGCTCCATGTGGGAGTAGGTCTCTGCCCGCGAATGGGCCACCAAGACCCCCGCTGCGTCGTTCTCGTCTACTTTGGAGTGTTCATAACAATGGCAAAAATCGTCGACATCAAAGGTCGTGAAGTTCTCGACTCCCGTGGCAACCCTACCGTGGAAGCCGACGTGCTTCTGGAAAACGGCATCATCGGCACTGCCTGTGCACCGTCGGGCGCGTCCACCGGCTCGCGTGAAGCGCTGGAGCTGCGCGATGGCGACAAGAGCCGCTACCTGGGCAAGGGTGTTCTGAAAGCCGTGGCTAACATCAATGGCCCGATTCGCGATGCGCTGCTGGGCAAGGACCCGGTTGACCAGAAGGCACTGGACCACGCCATGATTGCCCTGGACGGAACCGAGAACAAGGCATCGCTGGGCGCCAACGCCATCCTCGCCGTGTCCCTGGCTGCCGCCAAGGCTGCCGCGCAGGACCAGGACCTGCCCCTCTACGCGCACATCGCCAACCTCAATGGCACCCCGGGCGTCTACTCCATGCCCGTGCCGATGATGAACATCATCAACGGTGGCGAGCACGCCGACAACAATGTCGACATCCAGGAATTCATGGTCCAGCCCGTTGGCGCCAAGACCTTTTCCGACGCCCTGCGCATGGGCACCGAAATCTTCCACCACCTCAAGGCGGTACTGAAGGCTCGCGGCCTGAGCACTGCGGTAGGTGACGAAGGTGGCTTCGCCCCTGACCTGGCCTCCAACGAAGACGCTCTGAGCGCCATTGCCGAAGCCGTCGAGAAGGCCGGCTACAAACTGGGCACCGACGTGACCCTGGCACTGGACTGCGCTGCCAGCGAATTCTTCGAAAACGGCACCTACGATCTGGCCGGTGAAGGCCACAAGTTCGACGCCGAAGGTTTCGCCGAATACCTCAAGGGTCTCACCGAGCGCTACCCGATCATCTCCATCGAAGACGGCCTGGACGAGTCCGACTGGGCTGGCTGGAAGATCCTCACCGACAAGATCGGCGAGAAAGTTCAGCTGGTAGGTGACGACCTGTTCGTGACCAACACCAAGATCCTCAAGGAAGGCATCGACAAGAAGATCGCCAACTCGATCCTGATCAAGTTCAACCAGATCGGCACCTTGACCGAAACCCTGGAAGCCATCCAGATGGCCAAGGCCGCAGGTTACACCGCGGTGATCTCGCACCGCTCCGGCGAAACCGAGGATTCGACCATTGCCGACCTGGCCGTGGGTACCGCTGCCGGGCAGATCAAGACCGGCTCGCTGTGCCGCTCCGACCGCGTTTCCAAGTACAACCAACTGCTGCGTATCGAAGAGCAATTGGGCGCCAAGGCGATCTACCGTGGTCGCGACGAGTTTCGCGGCTAAGCAATAGATGGTAGAAAGACGACATGCGGAGCCTGGCGGATGCCAGGCTTCGTGCTATCTGGTCGCAGAGTTGAAGTTTTTTACCACTGGGTAATGTGATGCGCAGTCCTTATTGGTTGTTTCTCGTCTTGCTTCTGCTCCTGGGTGGTTTGCAGTATCGCCTGTGGGTCGGAAACGGAAGTCTCAAGCAGGTAGCCGAGCTGAAACAGCAGATCGCCGAACAGCACGCCGAGAACGAGCGGCTGCTGGAACGCAATCGCGTGATGGACGCTGAAGTACTCGAATTGAAAAAGGGCATGGAGACCGTGGAAGAACGCGCTCGCCATGAACTGGGCATGGTCAAGGAGGGTGAAACCCTCTACCAGTTGGCCCAATGAAGACCTCGCTGCCAGCCTTCTGGGCAGTGATTCCCGCTGCAGGCGTGGGTGCACGCATGGCGGCGGACCGTCCCAAGCAATACCTGAGCCTGGGCGGTCGTACCATTCTGGAACACAGCATCGATTGTTTTCTCGGGCATCCGCAGCTCAAGGGCGTGATCGTCAGCCTCGCTGCCGATGATCCGTTCTGGCCCGAACTGCCCAGCGCCCGCAACGAACTGATCCAGCGCGTGGCCGGCGGCCGCGAGCGGGCCGACTCGGTGCTCAACGCCTTGCTGCATTTGCATGCCCAGGGCGCAGACGAAGGCGATTGGGTGCTGGTGCACGATGCGGCGCGTCCCAATTTGTCCCGTGCCGATCTGGACAAGCTCCTCGCCGAACTCGCCGACGACAGCGTGGGCGGGCTGCTGGCCGTACCGGCGCGGGACACGCTCAAGCGTGCCGATGCGACCGGGCGCGTTCAGCACACCGTGGATCGCAGCACGATCTGGCAGGCGTTCACGCCGCAGATGTTTCGCCTGGGCGCCCTGCATCGAGCCTTGGCCGACAGCCTGGTGGCCGGCGTGGCCGTTACCGACGAAGCCTCGGCCATCGAATGGGCCGGGTTTGCGCCGAAACTGGTCGAAGGCCGGGCGGACAACCTCAAGGTCACCCGACCGGAAGATCTCGAGTGGTTGCGTCAGCGTTGGGCCATGCGCGGCTGAGGCGCGCGCTGACCTTGTTTGCGGCCGATGATCGCTCCTACAGATATTCCGGCCTCTCACTCAACCCCGTCCGCAGATAGTCCACCAGCTTTCTGACCTTCGGCGACAGGTGACGCTGTTGCGGATAAAGCCCCCATACCGCCGTATTGGGCGGCTGGTGGGCGTCCAGCAGCGACACCAGCGCACCGCTGCGCAGATGTTCGAGCACATAGTAGTCGGGCAACTGGCACAGCCCTACACCCTGCAACGCTGCCTCGAGTACCGCCTGACCGCTGTTGCAGCGCCAATTGCCTTGTACCCGCTGCGCCTGCTCCTTGCCATCGACCTGCAACGGCCAGATGTCCGAGCTGCCCACCAGGCAATTGTGCCGCGCCAGTTCCGACACGCTGTGTGGACGGCCGTATCGCGCCAGGTACAAGGGTGAGGCGCAGAGGAACATCCGCCGTGGGGCCAGTCGTGTCGCCACCAGCCGTGAGTCTTGCAGGCGTCCCAGCCGGATGGCCAGATCCAGGCCCTCGTGCAGCAGGTCCAGGGTGCGGTTGCTCAGCTCGATATCCACGCGCAGTTGCGGGTACAGTCCCATGAAGCGCGTGACCAACGGCACGATGAAGCGCTCGCCGTAGGCCACGGCACAGGTCAGGCGCAGCAGCCCCTTGGGTTCCCCGGTCAGATCGCTCATGGCACGCCAGGCTTCGTCGCGGCCATCCTGCAGGCGTTGGCAATGTTGCAGGAACGTCTGGCCCGCCTCGGTCAGCGCTACGCGCCGCGTGCTGCGGTAGAGCAGGCGCGTCTGCAGGCGTTCTTCCAACCGCGCGATCTGGCGGCTGACATGGGACGACGATACGCCCAGGCGCTGGGCCGCAGCGCTGAAATGAGCGCACTCGGCCACTGCGACGAACTCGTCGATCCCCTCCCAGCGGTTGTCACTCATCCGATTATCCCTGTACAGCATCAATGTTTTGCCGAAGGGGTGATTATTCCGTATTGGTCGATGAATTACACTGTGGTCAGTCCCGTTCATTTCAGGAGCAGCATTGATGATCAAGTCCCGCGCCGCCGTTGCATTCGAAGCCAACAAGCCGTTGGAAATCGTCGAGATCGACGTGGCCATGCCCAAGGCCGGTGAAGTCCTGCTGCGCGTGGTCGCGTCCGGCGTCTGCCACACCGACGCGTACACCCTGTCGGGCGCGGATCCGGAAGGTATCTTCCCGTCGGTACTGGGCCATGAAGGTGGCGCCATCGTCGAAGCCGTGGGCGAGGGCGTCACCTCGGTTGCGGTGGGTGATCACGTCATTCCGCTGTACACACCCGAGTGCCGTCAGTGCAAGTTCTGCAAGTCGGGCAAGACCAACCTCTGCCAGGCCATCCGCGCCACCCAGGGCAAGGGCCTGATGCCTGATGGCACCACGCGCTTCTCGTACAACGGCAAGGAACTGTTCCACTACATGGGGACTTCGACGTTCTCCGAGTACACCGTGCTGCCGGAGATCTCGGTGGCCAAGATCGACAAGCAGGCGCCGCTGGAAAAGGTCTGCCTGCTGGGTTGCGGTGTCACCACCGGTATCGGTGCGGTACTGAACACGGCCAAGGTCAAGCCAGGCGACACCGTGGCGGTGTTTGGTCTGGGTGGCATCGGCCTGTCGGCGATCATCGGTGCGGTCAAGGCCAAGGCCGGGCGGATCATCGCCATCGACATCAACCCGAGCAAATTCGAGATCGCCCGTCAGCTGGGTGCCACCGACTGCATCAATCCCAAGGAATATGACCGTCCGATCCAGGAAGTCATCGTCGACCTTACCGACGGCGGCGTGGATTTCTCCTTCGAGTGCATCGGCAACGTGCAACTGATGCGTGCAGCCCTCGAATGCTGCCACAAGGGCTGGGGCGAATCGGTGATCATCGGTGTGGCCGGCGCCGGCCAGGAAATCGCCACGCGGCCATTCCAGTTGGTCACCGGTCGGGTCTGGCGCGGTTCGGCGTTCGGCGGCGTGCGCGGACGCACCGAGTTGCCCAGCTATGTCGAAATGGCCGAGACCGGCGAAATCCCGTTGGATACCTTCATCACCCACACCATGGGTCTGGAAGACATCAACAAGGCGTTCGACCTGATGCACGAAGGCAAGAGCATCCGCTCGGTCATCCATTTCTGAGGTCTGCCATGAGCCTGGAAAACCTGTCGTGCCAGAAGAGCTTCGGCGGCTGGCACAAGCGTTACAAGCATCGTTCCAAAACGTTGAATTGCGATATGACCTTCGCCGTGTACCTGCCGCCGCAGGCCGAGGAGGTCGGCAAGTTGCCCGTGCTGTACTGGCTGTCGGGGCTGACCTGCACCGACGAGAACTTCATGCAGAAGGCCGGTGGGCTCAAGCTGGCTGCGGAACTGGGCCTGATCATCGTTGCGCCCGACACCAGCCCTCGCGGTGCCGAGGTGCCGGATGATCCGGAGAAGGCCTGGGATTTCGGTCTGGGTGCCGGGTTCTATCTGAACGCCACCGAACAGCCGTGGGCGCAGCACTACCGCATGCACGACTACGTGGTGCACGAGTTGCCTGACCTTGTGGAAGCGCACTTTCCGGCGTCGGACAAACGCTCCATCAGCGGCCACTCGATGGGCGGCCACGGTGCGCTGGTCTGCGCGCTGCGCAACCCAGGGCGCTACCGATCGATCTCGGCGTTCTCGCCCATCAGCAATCCGATGGATTGTCCGTGGGGGCAGAAAGCGTTTTCCCATTATCTGGGGGAAGAGCGCTCGCGCTGGCGCGAATGGGACGCCAGCGTGCTGATTGCCGATGCGGCGGAACATCTGCCGCTGCTGGTGGATCAGGGCGATCGCGACGACTTCCTCGAGAACCAGCTCAAGCCGCAGGCCTTGAGCCAGGCGGCAAAGGCTGCAGGCTATGCACTGACGCTGCGCATGCAGCCGGGCTATGACCACAGCTATTACTTCATCGCCAGCTTCATCGATGACCATTTGCGGCATCATGCCAGGGCCTTGGGGTGACTGGACGGCCATCACCATCTTCGACAGATGTTTTGATCCGCCCAACCTGTGCCAAAGCAGGTAGAATCACGCCCTGACTCAATCAGGGCGTTTTTTTCTATGCGTATTGGCCACGGCTACGACGTGCACCGATTCGCCGAGGGTGACTTCATTACCCTGGGCGGCGTGCGAATCCCTCACAAGTTCGGCCTGCTGGCTCATTCCGACGGCGATGTCGTGCTGCACGCCTTGAGCGATGCCTTGCTCGGCGCCGCTGCGCTGGGCGACATCGGCAAGCACTTTCCGGACACCGATCCGCAGTTCAAGGGCGCGGACAGCCGTGTGCTGCTGCGTCATGTGGTGTCGGTAGTGGCCCAGAAAGGCTGGAAAGTCGGGAACGTCGACGCAACCATCGTGGCCCAGGCACCCAAGATGGCGCCGCACATCGAAACCATGCGGGAACGGATCGCCGCCGATCTGGGCGTGGAGCTGGACCAGGTCAACGTCAAGGCGACCACCACCGAGAAGCTGGGCTTCGCCGGGCGCGAGGAAGGTGTCGCCGTGCATGCGGTCGCCTTGTTGCTGCGCGCATGACCGAACTCGAACTGCTCGGCCCGCGAGCTTCAGGCGACAGCCTGGGCAGCGCCGTACTCAAGGCCAGCGCCGAAGATTTCCAGGTCGATGAAGTGCTGGACATCCCCTTGTCCGGTCAGGGCGAGCACCTCTGGCTATGGGTCGAAAAACGCAACCTCAATACCGAAGAAGCGGCCCGCCGCCTGGCCAAGGCCGCTGGCGTACCGCTGCGCACCGTCAGCTACGCAGGCCTGAAGGACCGCCAGGCGCTGACTCGGCAGTGGTTCAGCCTGCATCTGCCTGGCAAGGCCGATCCGGACCTGAGTGCTGCGCAGAACGACACCTTGGTCATCCTCAAGCACGCCCGGCACTCGCGCAAATTGCAGCGCGGCGCCCACTCGGCCAACGGCTTCACCGTTCGCTTGACCGCGCTCAAGGCCGATCGCACAGCACTCGATGCGCGCCTTGAAGAAATCCGGCAGGCCGGCGTACCGAATTATTTCGGCACCCAGCGCTTCGGTTTTCAGGGCGGCAACCTGCAAGACGCTCGGCAGTACGCCGAACGCCAGGCGCTGCCCGAGCAACGCAACGTGCGTTCGCGCCTGCTCTCCACGGCGCGCAGTTTTCTGTTCAACCAGATACTCGCCGCGCGTGTTGCTGACGGTACCTGGAACCGAGCCCAGGTCGGTGATCTGCTGGCCTTCACTGACAGCCGCAGTTTCTTTGTGGCCGGTGAAGCCGAATGCAGCGACCCGCGACTGGACATCCTCGACCTGCACCCCACCGCAGCGCTGTGGGGCGAGGGCGCTTCGGCCGCCGGCGGCCATTGCGCCGACCTGGAAAACACCGTGGCCGGTCAGCATCCATCTCTCTGCGCCTGGCTCGCCCGAGCCGGTCTGGAGCAGGAGCGACGCATTCTGCGGCTGCCCATTGGCGAGCTGACGTGGCATTATCCCGAGCCTGACATCCTGCAGTTGCACTTCGTCCTGCCGGCCGGTTGCTTCGCCACTGTCGTGGTGCGCGAACTCGTCGATCTGGTGCCGACAGGGCAGACGGAAAGTCCATGCGTATTCTGATTTCCAACGATGATGGGGTCACCGCCCCCGGCCTCGCCGCGCTTCACGACGTGTTGCAGGGCTACGCCCAGTGCACGGTGATCGCCCCCGACCAGGACCGCAGCGGCGCCAGCAGTTCGCTCACGCTGGATCGGCCGCTGCACCCGCAGACCTTGCCGAACGGCTTCATCAGCGTCAACGGCACGCCCACCGACTGCGTGCACCTGGGCCTCAACGGCCTGTTGCCCTTCGAGCCGGATCTGGTGGTTTCAGGCATCAATCTGGGCGCCAACCTGGGCGACGACGTGCTGTATTCGGGCACTGTGGCCGCCGCCCTCGAAGGGCGCTTCCTGGGGCACACCTCGTTTGCCTTCTCGTTGCTGTCGCGTCAGCCCGAGCACCTGCCGACCGCGGCGTACTATGCGCGCAAGCTCATCGAGGCCCGTGACCAGTTGAACCTGCCGCCGCGCACCGTGCTCAACGTGAACATTCCCAACCTGCCGATCGAGCGTATTCGTGGCATGGTCCTGACCCGTCTGGGCCATCGGGCCCGAGCCGCCGCACCGATCCGCATGGTCGACCCGCGCGGCAAGCCTGGCTACTGGATTGCGGTGGCCGGTGATGCCGAGGACGGCGGTCCCGGTACCGATTTCCATGCGGTAATGCAGGGCTACGTGTCGGTCACCCCGCTGCAGCTGGACCGTACCTTCAACCAGGCCTTCGAACAGGTTCAAGGCTGGCTCGAGGGGCTCGGTTGATGCGCAATAGAGACAATCAGCACCACGGCATCGGCATGACCTCGCAACGCACCCGCGAGCGCCTGATCCAGCGGTTGTGCGACGAAGGCCTGGCCAATACCCAGGTGCTCGAAGTGCTGCGCCGCACGCCTCGCCACCTGTTCGTCGACGAAGCCCTTGCCCACCGCGCCTATGAAGACACGGCGCTGCCCATCGGCCACAACCAGACCATTTCCCAGCCTTACATGGTCGCCCGCATGAGCGAGCTGTTGCTCGCGGCGGGTCCCTTGGACAAGGTCATGGAGATCGGCACGGGTTCGGGCTACCAGACGGCCGTATTGGCCCAACTGGTGGAACGGGTGTTCTCGGTGGAACGGATCAAGGTCCTGCAGGATCGCGCCAAGGAGCGCCTGCAGGCCCTCGATCAACGCAACGTGGTGTTCCGCTGGGGCGATGGCTGGGAGGGCTGGCCGGCGCTGGCGCCGTACAACGGCATCATCGTGACCGCCGTGGCGACCGATGTTCCGCAAGCCTTGCTCGATCAACTCGCGCCCGGTGGTCGGCTGGTGATTCCGGTCGGCTCGGGCGACGTCCAGCAATTGATGCTGATCGTACGCGAAGAGCACGGCTTCTCCCGGCATGTCCTGGAGGCGGTACGTTTCGTGCCGTTGCTCAACGGTCCGCTGGCGTGATCGGTGTGGCCGTGCGGAGTGAATTCTGCTGCCCGGCGCCTGTCTGACAGCGGGTCGTGGCGCAGGTACGGCCAGAGCCTGCAGCCAGGCGTGTCGAAGGCGAGCAGTGAAGTTGGATATTTTTTTGTCACCACAACAAAGGAGCGGCGGGTGAGCCTCACAATCATTGGGCAGCGTGCAGGTAGTTCGAGCTTCAAGCTCCTGATGCTCGGGGTTGCGGTCGCAGCTTTTCTGTCCGGCTGTTCCAGCACCTCCAGCCAGGTCAGCGTGGTCGATCGCAACAATGCAGCCAAGGCGGCACAGCGCCAGCCCGTGACCACCGGCCAGTACGCGGTCAAGCGCGGCGACACACTGTTTTCCATCGCCTTCCGCTATGGTTGGGATTACAAGGCCCTGGCCGCACGCAACAACATTCCCGTGCCCTATACCATTCGTCCCGGTCAGGTGATTCGCTTCGACGGCAGCTCGGGCACGCCAGCAACCACCGTGGTCACCACGCAGAGTGGCGCCTCGGCATCGTCCTCGAGCCGTACCACCGTCACCCGCCGACCGCTGACCACGGCGCCGACCACGACCGCCAGCAGCGCTGCCATCCCCGTGCCTTCGCCCACGCCGGTACCCGCTGGCGAGCGCACACAGGGTGGTTGGGCATGGCCAGCCAATGGTGTTCTGATCGGCAAATTCGCTTCAAACGGTAGTTTGAATAAAGGAATTGATATCGCCGGTGATTTGGGACAGCCTGTTTTTGCTGCGTCTGATGGGGCTGTGGTTTACGCCGGGAGTGGATTGAGGGGCTACGGCGAGTTGGTCATCATCAAACACAGTGATACCTACGTCAGTGCCTACGGTCACAACCGCAGGTTGTTGGTTCGGGAGGGTCAGCAGGTCAAGGTCGGTCAGACAATTGCCGAAATGGGTTCAACGGGGACGGACCGGGTGAAGCTGCATTTTGAGATTCGCCGCCAGGGCAAGCCCGTAGATCCGCTGCAGTTCCTGCCACGTCGTTGATTTGCACTGCCAGCCTGTTCCTTCACGTAGTGGGGACGGGCTCAAGCGCTGCCATGGAGATTGGCGCCGCTGGAGCTTGAGGTCGAACTCAGCAAAGGACTATAACAATGGCTCTCAGCAAAGAAGCGCCGGGGTTTGACATCGACGATGAGGTGCTCCTTATGGAACCCGGCATCGTATTGGATGTGATGTCGGACGAAGAACCTGCTGCACCCGCGGTTCGCACCAAGGCCCGCAGTTCCACATCGCTCAAACAGCACAAGTACATCGATTACACACGGGCGCTCGACGCGACCCAGTTGTATTTGAATGAAATCGGTTTTTCACCTCTGCTTTCACCCGAAGAAGAGGTGCACTTCGCACGGCTTTCCCAGAGCGGCTGCCCAGCCGGTCGCAAGCGCATGATCGAAAGCAACCTGCGCCTGGTCGTGAAGATAGCCCGTCGCTACGTCAATCGCGGCCTGTCCTTGCTCGACCTTATCGAGGAGGGCAACCTGGGGCTGATTCGCGCGGTCGAGAAATTCGACCCCGAGCGCGGCTTCCGCTTCTCGACCTATGCCACCTGGTGGATCCGGCAGACCATCGAACGGGCGATCATGAATCAGACCCGTACCATCCGCCTGCCGATTCACGTGGTCAAGGAGCTCAACGTGTACCTGCGCGCCGCGCGCGAGCTCACGCAGAAGCTCGACCACGAACCGTCCCCCGAGGAAATCGCCAACCTGCTGGAAAAGCCCGTGGGCGAGGTCAAGCGCATGCTTGGGCTCAACGAACGGGTGTCTTCGGTGGACGTATCGTTGGGGCCGGATTCGGACAAGACCCTGCTCGACACCCTGACCGACGACCGCCCTACCGACCCGTGCGAGCTGCTGCAGGATGACGATCTGTCCCAGAGCATCGACCAGTGGCTGTCCGAGCTGACCGACAAGCAGCGCGAAGTGGTGGTGCGCCGTTTCGGCCTGCGCGGGCACGAGAGCAGTACGTTGGAGGATGTCGGTCTGGAGATCGGCCTGACCCGCGAACGCGTACGCCAGATCCAGGTGGAAGGCCTCAAACGATTGCGCGAGATACTCGAGAAGAACGGGCTGTCCAGCGAGTCGCTGTTTCAATAGGCTCGCTAGCATGGCCAATCAATACGCCCCTTTCGCAGGGGCGTTTTTATTGGCGGCTGTAATGTTGCAGGTGATTGTCAGTATTTCCGGCGACGTTATGTAAGCCTTTGGCTATAAAGCGAGTCAAAGTTTCGTAATTTGAAATCCTGTGCGCTGCAACTGGCTGTTCCACCGCAACTTATTCAATAATCTGACAACAAAGTCAGCTTCCCGCGAGAATTAACCGCAGTTGTCTTAACTCTTGGATACGTTAATATCAAGGCGTGTTCAGGGACGACACAGGTGCTCAGGATCGAGTGCCCAAAAGGGATATCGCAGTGACGCGATTCATCAGGACGATGACAGGGATAAAAGGGACAGGGAAAGGTGGGCGGCTCATTACCGCCCCTTTTTTTTGTCTTTTTTTTGGGTGGGAAGCAAACCCCCAGCCGCTCGAACGGGCGTCACCTCAGTGATCGCGGCCGAACGGGCTGGCGCGGGGCAGCAGGGGCGACTTAGCGCTCCAGATCCTTGATCTTGCCTTTAACGCCGTCGAACTCTTCGGCTTCAGGCAGTGCGTCCTTCTTCTCGGTAATGTTGGGCCAGACTTCGGCCAACTCCACGTTCAGCTGGATGAACTCCTGCATGTCTTCGGGCACCTCATCTTCCGAGAAGATGGCTTGGGCCGGGCATTCTGGCTCGCACAGTGCGCAGTCGATGCACTCATCCGGGTGAATCACCAGGAAATTCGGGCCTTCGTAGAAGCAGTCCACCGGACAGACTTCCACGCAGTCGGTGTACTTGCACTTGATGCAGTTGTCGGTGACGACGAAGGTCATTTCTATTTCTCTCCTCAGGCGGCGGCAGCGAAGCCCTTCACAGGGCCGCTTGGTTTGGGACAGGCAGCCGCAGACCAGGCTAATAGCCGTTGGCATTCCCAAACCGCGCGGGATTCTAGCAGCTTGTAGGAATAAGCGTTAGACCCGGTTCTTCAGTGCATAGAGCAATTCCAGCGCTTGGCGCGGGGTCAGTCCATCGATATCGGTCTTGGCAAGCTGCTCCAGTACCGGGTGTGGCAGGCTCGCGAACAGGTCGGCCTGATGCGGCGCTGCCGTCTTGCCAGGTGCGGGCGTCGGGGCCTCGTGAGGCAGGCTGGTGGTTTCCAGGCGGCTCAGGTGCTCCTTGGCCCGCTGGATCACCGCGCCTGGCACGCCCGCCAACTGCGCTACCGCCAGACCATAACTCTGGCTGGCGGGACCGGCGAGCACATGGTGCAGAAAAACGATGCGTTCGTTGTGTTCGGTAGCGCTCAGGTGCACGTTCGCCACCAGTGGCTGGCTCTCCGGCAGCACCGTCAGCTCGAAGTAATGAGTGGCGAACAACGTGTAGGCGCGCAGTCCGGCCAGGCATTCGGCGGCAGCCCAGGCCAGCGACAGGCCGTCGAAGGTGCTGGTGCCGCGACCGACTTCGTCCATCAGCACCAGGCTGCGCTCGGTGGCGTTGTGCAGGATGTTCGCGGTCTCGCTCATTTCCACCATGAAGGTCGACCGACCGCCGGCCAGATCGTCACTCGAACCGATTCGGGTGAAGATGCGGTCGACCAGCGACAACTCGCAACTGGCCGCTGGCACGAAGCTGCCGATGTGCGCCAGCAACACGATCAAGGCGGTCTGCCGCATGTAGGTGGACTTACCGCCCATGTTCGGACCGGTGATCACCAGCATGCGAGTGCTGTCGTCCAGGCTCAGGTCGTTGGCCACGAACGGCGTGGTCAGCACCTGCTCGACAACCGGATGGCGACCCTGGCCGATGCGCAGGCACGGCTCTTCCACGAAGCGCGGACGATTGAGGTCCAGGTTCAGGGCCCGCTCCGCCAGGTTGCTCAGCACATCGAGTTCGGCCAGCGCTGCTGCAGTGTCCTGCAAGGGTGGCAAATGGCCGATGAGGTTTTCCAGCAGTGCTTCGTACAACGACTTCTCGCGCGCCAGGGCGCGACTCTTGGCCGACAGCGCCTTGTCTTCGAAGGCCTTGAGCTCGGGAGTGATGAAGCGCTCGGCGCCCTTTAGCGTCTGCCGCCGGATGTAGTCCGCCGGTGCCTGTTCGGCTTGCTTGCTGGGCAGTTCGATGAAGTACCCGTGCACACGGTTATAGCCCACCTTCAAGTGGGACAGGCCGGTACGCGCCTTTTCGCGCGCTTCGAGATCGATCAGGAACTGCCCGGCGTTCTCGCTGAGCGACAGCAGTTCGTCCAGCTCGCTGTCATAACCGGTCTTCAGCACACCGCCGTCACGGATCACTGCAGGTGGGTTGTCGACGATGGCTTTGGCCAAAAGATCGGCCAGCTCTGGATAGGTCCCGGCGATGGCCGCCAGCTGCGCCAGATGCGGCGCTTCGAGCTCGGCCATCGCCACCTGCAGCTCGGGCAGGGCGGCCAGGGCGTCACGCAGGCGCGCCAGATCCCGCGGCCGGGCATTGCGCAACCCGATCCGCGCGAGAATTCGCTCGATGTCGCCGATTTCCTTGAGCTGGGGCTGCAGACTTTCGAAGCGGTAACCTTCCAGCAGGCAGGTGATCGAGCCCTGGCGTGCCTGCAGCACCTTGAGGTCACGCAGTGGGCGATTGAGCCAGCGCGTCAGCAGGCGGCTGCCCATCGCGGTCTGGCAGCGGTCGATGACCGATTGCAGGGTATTGTCGCGCCCGCCGGCCAGGTTGGTGTCCAACTCCAGGTTGCGACGGCTGGCACCGTCCAGCACCACCGTGTCATCCAGGCGTTCGTGACGCAGGCTGCGCAGATGGGGCAGGGCAGTGCGCTGGGTTTCCTTAGCATAGCCGAGCAGGCAACCGGCGGCGCCGATGGCCAGGGTCAACTTCTCGCAACCGAAGCCCTTGAGGTCCTGGGTGGCGAACTGTTGACACAGACTCTTGTGCGCGGTGTCGCGCTCGAAGTCCCATGGGGCGCGGCGGCGAGAGCCCTTGCGCTTCTCGGCCGGCAGCCCCTGGGGCCAGTCATCGGGAATCAGCAACTCGACCGGATTGATCCGCTCAAGCTCCGCCAGCAGGTTTTCCCAGCCCGCCAGCTCCATGACCATGAAGCTGCCGCTGGTGATGTCCAATACCGCCAGACCGAACAGACGTTCGTCGCCCAGTACGGCCGCGATGAGGTTGTCGCGACGCTCGTCGAGCAGCGCTTCGTCGCTGACCGTACCCGGGGTGATGATGCGAACCACTTGCCGCTCGACCGGCCCCTTGCTCGTCGCTGGGTCGCCGATCTGCTCGCAGATCACCACCGATTCGCCGAGCTTGACCAGCTTGGCCAGGTAACCCTCGGCCGCATGGTAGGGAATACCGCACATGGGGATCGACTGCCCCGCCGACTGCCCGCGGGCAGTCAGGGTGATGTCGAGCAGTTTGGCCGCTTTCTTCGCGTCTTCGTAGAAGATTTCGTAGAAATCGCCCATGCGGTAGAACATCAGCTGTTCAGGATGCTGGTTCTTCAGCTTCCAGTACTGTTGCATCATCGGGGTGTGGTTAGAAAAATCGGACATTCAAGGACTTAGCTCGCGGGTGTCTTGGGGGACGTAAGGCAGGTGGCCAATAGTACAGGGATTTTTTTTGCGATGTAGGACGTTGGCAGCACAGACGCAGTCGCACGAATGCCCGTCGGCTCGGTCGTATTCAGGCAGGCCACGGCGACTTTTGACCTGCATGGCGCGAGGGCGTAGCCTCGTTGGCCGCCTCATCAAGGAGCTGCTATGGACGCCTCGACCTCACTCTCTGCCGACCTCGGCGAACGCCTGCTTGCCCTCGGCGCCCAGGTCACCACGGCGGAGTCCTGCACAGGCGGTGGCATTGCCGAAGCCATCACACGAATCGCCGGCAGCTCGGCATGGTTCGAAGCGGGTTACATCACCTATTCCAATACGCAGAAAACCGCCCAGTTACAGGTTCCGACCGAGCTGTTCGAACAGGTCGGTGCCGTCAGCCGCGAGGTGGTCGAAGCCATGGTGCGCGGAGCTCAGCAGCACAGCAGAGCACGCTTTGCCGTGGCAGTCAGTGGCGTCGCCGGCCCTGGCGGTGGCTCCGCTGACAAGCCGGTGGGCACGGTGTGGTTGGCCTGGGCCGACGGCACTCGGCTGTTCAGCCGGCGCGAGCAGTTTGCCGGCGACCGCGATGCCGTGCGCCGGCAAACCGTGGTCGCTGCGCTTCAGGGTTTGTTACACCTTGCCGCTGGAGAAAAACCGTTTCCGGGGTAGGCGAGGGACGTGGTATGTGGAATAATACTGGCTACTTATACAGGTGTTCTGGCCGTCAGGCCTTATTGATTACGTGAGGACTTCAATGGACGACAACAAGAAGCGTGCCTTGGCTGCGGCCCTGGGTCAGATCGAACGTCAATTCGGTAAGGGCGCCGTCATGCGCATGGGTGACCACGATCGCCAAGCGATCCCGGCCATCTCTACCGGTTCGCTCGGTCTGGATATCGCGCTGGGTATCGGCGGTCTGCCAAAAGGCCGGATCGTCGAGATCTACGGCCCGGAATCGTCGGGTAAGACCACGCTGACGCTTTCGGTCATCGCCCAGGCTCAGAAGGCCGGTGCAACCTGCGCCTTCGTCGACGCCGAGCACGCGCTGGATCCCGAATACGCTGGCAAGCTGGGCGTCAACGTTGATGACCTGCTGGTCTCTCAGCCGGACACCGGCGAGCAGGCGCTGGAAATCACCGACATGCTGGTACGCTCCAACGCAGTCGACGTGATCATTGTCGACTCCGTGGCCGCACTGGTGCCCAAGGCCGAGATCGAAGGCGAGATGGGCGACATGCACGTGGGTCTGCAGGCACGCCTGATGTCCCAGGCGCTGCGCAAGATCACCGGTAACATCAAGAACGCCAACTGCCTGGTCATTTTCATCAACCAGATTCGCATGAAGATCGGCGTGATGTTCGGCAGCCCGGAAACCACCACCGGTGGTAACGCGCTGAAGTTCTACGCCTCGGTTCGCCTGGACATCCGCCGCACCGGCGCAGTCAAGGAAGGCGACGAAGTGGTGGGCAGCGAAACCCGCGTCAAGGTCGTCAAGAACAAGGTGGCACCGCCATTCCGTCAGGCCGAGTTCCAGATCCTGTACGGCAAGGGCATCTACCTGAACGGCGAAATCGTCGACCTGGGTGTGGCCAATGGTCTGCTGGAGAAGTCGGGCGCCTGGTACAGCTACCAGGGCAGCAAGATCGGTCAGGGCAAGGCCAACTCGGCCAAGTTCCTGCAAGACAACCCGGAAATCAAGGCCACTCTCGAGAAACAGATCCGCGACAAACTGCTGACCGGTGGTACCGACAAGGCGGCAGCAGACAAGGCATCGGCGGCGACTGCACCCGCTGCAGACACGGCTGAAGCAGAAGATGATTTCTGATTAGCCCATGCCACCTGTCGTACTGGATACACCCGTCGCCGTGCGACGGTCTGCCATGGACCTGCTCGCACGTCGCGAGCACGGTCGAGTCGAGCTGACGCGCAAATTGCGTCAGCGCGGCGCCTCCCCCGACATGATCGACACCGAGCTTGATCGTCTCACCGACGAAGGCTTGTTGTCCGAAGCGCGTTATCTGGAAAGCTTCATTCGCTACCGAGCCAACTCGGGCTACGGGCCTGCGCGGATACGCGAAGACCTGACCCAGCGCGGTCTGCAGCGGGCTGATGTCGAAGAAGCACTTCGTCAAAGCGGATTCGATTGGGGCGTACAGCTGCGTGATGTCTGGGAGCGCAAGTTCGCCGCCAGGCTTCCCATTGAAGCCAAGGAGCGAGCCCAGCAGACCCGCTTTCTGGCGTATCGGGGCTACCCGATGGAGCTGATTTCCCGTCTACTCAACGGCAAGGATCTGGACTGATCCTTTTCGCCGTTGAGTTAGCGGTGCTCGTCGAGGAGCACCGTCATTTTTCTCAGAGCATTACTTGCCGCAATCCTTGGCGGTGTAGGACTGAGTGCCGATGGTGCGATTGGTCTTGTATTCGGTGAAGTCGTAGCGCATCACGGCACCCTGTGCCATCAGGTTGCGGAAACCCTTGTTGCGACACACGCTGGCACCCAGCTGCAGGTACACGGTTTTGGGATCACGGCGCATCTCTTCGGCCTGGCTTTCGCGAACGCTCAGATGGTTGATCAACTGGTTGCCTTCGACGGTGAAACCTTGATCGAGGATGTCCTCGTTGATTGCGCGCGGCGTACCCACACTGCTTTGCTGAGCGACTTTCTGCAGGTTTTTCGACAGCTCCATCTCCTTCAACGAGGCAGCGTGGGCGGCCAGCGGCAGGGCAAGCAGCAAGGCGAAGGATGGGGCGATAAAGCGCAGCATGAAACACTCCTGGGCAAAAAGCCGGGCAAGACAAGTGGGCGTAAGACCTGTCGATGGTACAGGCGTTCACCCACCTCTGAGGGTAGGCGGATTATACGGTGCGGCACGTCCGCTCACCATCGGCATCGCTGCCAGGGTCAGCTCTGCTAGAATCCGCGCCCCAGTTCCCAGCGTGATCTGCAATGAGCCATGCCGTTTTCCGTCTGCGCAGCGAGCGTCTGGCGCGCAGTACCCAGCCATTTACCGCAAGGGGTTCGCGTGCGCCGCGCTGCCCGCGTTGCCGGGTCATTCCCCAGTACTGTCTGTGCGCCTGGCGCCCCAGTGTCGATGCGCAATCGGCCATGTGTCTGCTGATGCATGACGTCGAACCCATGAAGCCCAGCAATACCGGTTGGCTGATCGCGGACGTGATCGCCGACACCCATGCCTTCATGTGGTCGCGGGTGGGTGTCGACCCACAATTGCTGGCGCTGCTGGCCGATCCACAGTGGCAACCCTACCTGGTCTTTCCCGGAGAATTCGTCGAGCCGCAGCGGGTGACGAACAGCGTGACTCCCCAGCCCGGCCGGCGTCCGCTGTTCATCCTGCTGGACGCCACCTGGACCGAAGCGCGAAAGATGTTCCGCAAGAGCCCCTATCTGGCTTCGCTGCCGGTGCTGAGCCTGGCGCCTGAGCAACTGTCGCGCTACACCTTGCGCCGTTCCAAGCGTGATGATCACTTCTGCACGGCCGAGGTGGCCGCGCTGTGTCTGGAGTTGGCCGGGGACGAGGCGGCAGCGCGAGTGCTGGATGCCTATCTGGATGTGTTCAGTGCACACTACCTGGCGGCGAAATTTCAGGAGCCCGTCGACGAGACGGATGCGGGGCATCGATTCCTGGTCGACTACCTATAATTCCGGGCACTGCGTCGAATCCGAGTCGACTCTGGCCGTGGAGTCGCTTGACCACCATGAGCGGGGTCGGCATTCTTGGCGCCGAATCGGGCGGTACTGTCCGAGCGGCTTCATTTCCTGGAATCCTGTGATCAATGGCCACTTACGAAATCCTGATCGCCGACGACCATCCTCTGTTCCGCAGTGCGCTGCACCAGGCCTTGACCATGGGACTGGGCGCGGACGTGCGTCTGGTCGAGGTGGCGAGCATTGCCGAGCTCGAGGGGCGTCTCGATGAAAAGGCCGACTGGGACCTGGTGCTGCTGGATCTCAACATGCCAGGCGCCTATGGCTTCTCGGGACTGGTCTTGCTGCGTGGCCAGTACCCGCAGATCCCGGTGGTGATGGTCTCGGCCCAGGAAGACGCCTGGGTCATGGTGCGCTCGCGTGAATTTGGTGCCAGTGGCTTCATCCCCAAGTCGAGTCCGCTGGAAACCATCCAGGCCGCCGTGCGTGATGTGCTGGATGGGGAGGTGTGGTGGCCGCCGCAGGCGTTCGAGGCGGTTAGCGTCTCCGCTGAAGCCAAGGCCGCCAGCGAAGGACTGGCCAGCTTGACGCCTCAGCAGTTCAGGGTACTCACCATGGTCTGCGAAGGGTTGCTGAACAAGCAGATCGCCTACGAACTCGGCGTGTCGGAAGCCACCATCAAGGCCCACGTGACGGCGATCTTCCGCAAGCTGGGCGTGCGCACTCGCACCCAGGCCGCCTTGCTGTTGCAACAACTGGAGTCCACCTCCGCGAACTGAGCTGTACCGTCACCTCTTTCAATGCCGAACGTTTCAGTGTCGGCCGTTTTCCCTTTCCGGATCGTCGCGCATGTCACCTTTCAAGGGCCAGACCGGCCTCAAACGTATTCTCAACGCCACCGGCTACTCCTTTGACGGCCTGCGCGCCGCGTTCACCGGCGAAGCCGCGTTCCGCCAACTGGTACTGCTCAACGTCGTGCTGGTGCCCGTAAGCTTTTTACTGCAGGTCAGCCGTGTGGAGCGGGCGGTGCTCATTGCCGTGTGCTTGCTGGCGTTAATCGTGGAGCTGCTCAATTCGGCGATCGAGGCGGCCATTGACCGCATCTCGCTGGAGCGTCACCCGTTGTCGAAGAATGCCAAGGACATGGGCAGCGCCGCCCAGTTCGTCGCGCTGACCATGATCGTGCTGGTGTGGGCGGTGATTCTGCTGTGACCGGCGGCTGAGGTCAGGCGATGTCGGGCAGCACGATTTCGTCGCTGCGCTGGGCGCCGGCGGTGAAGGCGCGGCACAGTTCGAGAAACTCGCGCATCGCCGACGTCTGGTATTTGCGTTTGTGCCAGATGAAGTAGAACTGTCGCGCCAGATCCAGTTCGGGCGTGTGCACCGGCACCAGGCTGCCGCGCCGAAAGGCGTCGCGCAAGGCCAGTCGCGAGATGCAGCCGATGCCCAGCCCGGACTCCACGGCGCGCTTGATCGCTTCGGTGTGTTCCAGTTCGAGGCGGATGTTGAGTGCCAGGCGATGGTGGCGCATGGCTTGGTCGAAGGTCAGGCGCGTGCCCGAGCCTTGTTCGCGCAGAATCCACGCCTCCTGGGTCAGCAGCGCTAGGCTGGCGCTGGATACGCGAGCCAATGGGTGACGCGGTGCGCAGAACACCACCAGTTCGTCTTCGACCCAGGGCTGCACCTCGATGTCGGGATGACTGCAGTCGCCTTCGATCAAGCCCAGATCGATTTCGTAATGGGCGACCTGCTGGACGATATTGGCGGTGTTCTGTACGTGCAGCTTGACCTGGCTTTCCGGGTGCACCTGCATGAAGCGGCCGATCAGTAAAGTGGCCAGGTAGTTGCCGATGGTCAAGGTCGCGCCCACCGCCAGCGACCCGAATCCGGACTTGCCGTTGAGCAGGTCTTCGATTTCCTTGGCCTGGTCGAGCAGGGCTACGGCCTGGGGGAGCAATTGATGGCCCAGGGCGTTGAGACTCAGGCGCTTGCCGGCGCGGTCGAACAGCTGACAGCTCGATTGCCGCTCAAGCTCGGTGATGGAGGTGCTGGCTGCCGACTGCGACAGCGACAGCAGGTTGGCAGCGCGCGACACGCTTTCCTGCTGGGCCACGGTGACGAAGACTTGCAATTGGCGGAGTGTGAATCGCATATCTATATAACCGATTACCCATATCTCAATAATCCATTTAACAGATATTGTTGATCCCCGTAAACTACTGCGCACTCGCGCCCCTGTCAGGCGTACGCTTTTTCTAGGAGCCCCGTACATGAGCAACATGAACCACGAACGTGTACTCAGTGTTCATCACTGGAATGACACCCTGTTTAGCTTCAAGTGCACCCGTGATCCGGGCCTGCGCTTCGAGAACGGGCAGTTCGTGATGATCGGCCTGCAGCAGCCCAACGGCCGCCCGCTTATGCGCGCCTACTCGATCGCCAGCCCGAACTGGGAAGAGCATCTGGAGTTCTTCAGCATCAAGGTGCCTGACGGCCCGCTGACCTCGCAGCTGCAGCACCTCAAGGAAGGCGACGAGATCATCATCAGCAAGAAGCCCACCGGCACCCTGGTCCTCGACGACCTGAAGCCGGGCAAGCACCTCTACCTGCTGAGCACCGGCACTGGCCTGGCGCCGTTCATGAGCGTCATCCAGGATCCGGAAACCTACGAGCGCTTCGAGAAGGTCATTCTTTGCCACGGCGTGCGTTACGTGAACGAGGTCGCCTACCGCGAGTTCATCACCGAGCACCTGCCGCAGAACGAGTTCTTCGGTGAAGCCCTGCGCGACAAGCTGATCTACTACCCCACCGTGACGCGTGAGCCGTTCGAGAACGAAGGCCGCCTGACCGACCTGATGCGCAGCGGCAAGCTGTTCAGCGACATCGGCCTGCCGCCGATCAACCCGCAGGACGACCGTGCCATGCTGTGCGGCAGTCCGAGCATGCTCGACGAGACCAGCGAAGTGCTCAACAGCTTCGGCCTGACCGTTTCGCCACGCATGCGTGAGCCGGGTGACTACCTGATCGAGCGCGCCTTCGTCGAGAAGTAAGCGGCTGATCAGCATCCTGAAAAAAACCGCCCTCGGGCGGTTTTTTTGTGGCCTGTGAAAAGGTCTAGGGCAACACCACTTCCAGCACACGAATCAGGTCGGGTTGCGGATAGTGCCAGCGCACGTCCACATCCCAGAACCGCGCACCGTATTCGCGCTCCGGCGCGGGCTTCTGGTACGCCGGACGTGGGTCCTGGGCCAGGCACTGTTCGATCAGTTCGACCAAGGGCTGTCCCAGGCGTGCGGCGTGCGTTCGGGCCTGCACCAGTCCACTGTCCTGCCACTGCACGGCAATAGGCTCGGGCGCGGCGCTGGCAATCGCGTTGACGGCGCCAGGCACGTTATCGGCATAGGGCACGTAGGGCTTGATGTCCAGCACGGGCGTGCCATCCAGCAGATCGATGCCGGAGAGGTGCAGGCGCGCACCCTCGACCTTGTCCAGGCGCACCACTGACTGGCCGATGCCATTGGGTCGATGGGTAGCGCGGGTGGCGAAGACGCCGATCGACTGGTTGCCCCCCAGCCGTGGTGGGCGAACCTTCAAGCGTGGCTTGTCTTCCAGGGCCTCATGGAACATGAACAGTAGCCACACATGGCTGACCTGTTCCAGGCCCTGCACAGCCTCGCCCTGATCGAACGGTGGCAGCAGCTCAAGCACACCGCACGCGGCCGGCGCCAGTTGGGGCTGGCGCGGGATGGCGAATTTTTCCTTGAAGCAGGAGCGGACAAAACCGATGGGTTCGACGCTATAGGCCATAGGGCTTAACCACGGACTCGCAGGGTCAGGCCCTTGAGGAAGTTGCGCAGCAGCTGGTCGCCACAGGGACGGTAGTTGTTATGGCCGAACTTGCGAAACAGGGCGCTCAGCTCGGGCTTGGACACCGGAAAGTCTACCGACTTGAGCACGGCGTGCATGTCGTCTTCCTTGAGTTCGAAGGCCACGCGCAGTTTCTTCAACACGATGTTGTTGGTCACTGGCAGCTCGACCGGCTGGGCCGGGCGGCTCTCGTCACGACCACGGCGATAGATCACCAGGCCGTCGAGGAAGTGCGCCAGGACCGCGTCCGGGCAATGCACGAAGCCTTCTTCCTCGTCTTTTTTGGTGTAGGCGATGACGTCGGCCTTGCTGATTTCCAGTCCGCCCAGGGCAGTGATGTCAGCCACCTTGCCATCGCTGATGTCGAGCATGTAGCGCACGCTGCGCAGTACATCGTTGTGAATCATCGTGTAGGTCCTGGTTGAACGACACTGCCCAGGCAGCGCCGGAAAAAGAGAGGGTTCAGAATTTTTCCTTGCTCGTCAGGTAGCGCCACTGGCCCAGCGGCAGCTTGCCCATCGACACCCCACCGACACGGATGCGGCGGATCGAGACGATCGTCAGGCCGACACTGGCGCACAGTTGCTGCAGTACGCCCGGTGCAGGGTTCTTCATGGCCAAGCGCAGGCGTGTCTCGTTCTGCCAGCTGGCCTTGACCGCCGGCAGTGCCTTGCCTTTGTACAGCGCGCCGTGATTGAGGCGATTGAGGCCGTGGGGGCTCATTTCGCCCGTCACTTCCACGACGTATTCCTGCTCGATCTTGGCCGCGTCGGCGGTCAGCTTGCGCAGGGTCTTCCAGTCCTGGGTGAAAATCTGCAGGCCACTGGCGTTGGCCGGCAACTCGGCCGCGCAGCTCAGGCGCAGGAAGTGGCCCTTGAGCGGGCGTTTGCCGAAGGCGTGCTCGCCGGACAAGGTCTGCGCGTCAAGGGTGGCCAGCGCCCCTTCGGCGCTCTGTCCCGGCGCCTGGTGCAGCAACAGGGTGACCGGTTCCGGCGCTTCGGCCTTGGCCTGCGGGTCGAGCTCGACCTTCTGCGTGTCCACCTTGAACTGCGGTTCGTCGACCACCACGCCGTCAACGGACACCCAGCCGCCTTCGATGAAGAGTTCAGCCTCGCGGCGGGAACACCCGACCAGTTCGATGAGGCGTTTGGAGAGACGAATGGGTTCAGACATGACTGCGGCCGTAGCTGGGAAAGGGCGCTAGTGTAACTGTCTGGCGGCGGTTAAGCCCGCGCAGATTACCCAGCGACCGGCAACGGGAGTGGGCGCGACGGCGAACCGGTTCGGTCGCCGCCTGCTTGCACGGTGGGTCAGAGCGCCTGGAGTCAGGCCAGTTCGGCCCACAAATCGTATTCGTCGGCGTCGACGATGGTGCACCAGACCTTGTCGCCCGGCTTGAGGTGAGTGGCATCGTCGATGAATACGTTACCGTCGATTTCCGGCGCATCGAAGAAGCAGCGACCCACGGCGCCCTGTTCCTCGACCTCATCGATCAGCACTTCCACGCGCTTGCCGATGCGCATCTGCAGGCGTGCTGCACTGATCGCCTGCTGGTGCGCCATGAAACGGTCCCAGCGGTCCTGCTTCACGTCGTCCGCAACGATGTCGGCGTCCAGCAGGTTGGCCGGCGCGCCTTCGACCGGCGAGTACTGGAAGCAGCCGACGCGGTCCAGCTGGGCCTCGCTCAGCCAGTCCAGCAGGTACTGGAAGTCTTCTTCGGTCTCGCCGGGAAAGCCGACGATGAAGGTCGAACGGATGATCAGATCCGGGCACTGCTCGCGCCATTTCTTGATGCGCGCCAGGGTCTTGTCTTCGAAGGCCGGGCGCTTCATCGCCTTGAGCACTTTCGGGCTGGCATGCTGGAACGGGATGTCCAGGTACGGCAGGATCTTGCCGGCGGCCATCAGCGGAATGATGTCGTCGACGTTGGGGTAGGGGTACACGTAGTGCAGGCGGACCCAGACGCCCAGGCTGCTCAGCGCTTCGCACAGTTCGAGCATGCGCGTCTTGACCGGTCGACCGTTCCAGAAATCGGTCTTGTACTTGACGTCCACGCCGTAGGCGCTGGTGTCCTGGGAAATGACCAGCACTTCCTTGACCCCGGCCTTGACCAGGCGCTCGGCTTCGCTCAGGACGTCGCCCACCGGGCGGCTGACCAGCTTGCCGCGCATCGAGGGGATGATGCAGAAGCTGCAGCTGTGGTTGCAGCCTTCGGAAATCTTCAGGTAGGCATAGTGACGCGGCGTGAGCTTGATGCCCTGCGGCGGTACCAGGTCGATCAGCGGGTTGTGGTCCTGACGCGGTGGCACCACTTCGTGCACGGCGTTGACCACCTGCTCGTATTGCTGAGGGCCGGTGACCGACAGCACGCTGGGATGCACCTTGCGAATGGCATTCTCTTCGACGCCCATGCAGCCGGTGACGATGACCTTGCCGTTTTCCTTGAGCGCCTCGCCGATCACTTCCAGCGACTCGGCCTTGGCGGTGTCGATGAAGCCACAGGTGTTGACCACCACGACGTCGGCGTCTTCATAGGTCGGTACCACTTGGTAACCTTCCATGCGCAACTGAGTCAGGATGCGCTCGGAGTCGACCAGGGCCTTGGGGCAACCCAGCGAGACGAAGCCGACCTTTGGAGCGGCCGACGAAGGAGTGGTGGACATGGCTAACCTCGGTATCGATAGGGCCTCGTGGGCCGCACAGGCGGGCGCTGGGTACGCCTCTGATCAAAAAGTGCGCAATTCTAGCGATGGCGAGGTCTCTTGACCAGCATTATGCGAGGAATTACGACGAGTGCTGCGCTATGCTTCGCCGCGTCGCGCCACATGGCGTTACAAATCAAGGTCGCAGGAGTAGTCGATGGTTCAGGCAAGTAGTGACGGCAATGGTGGGCATTCGACAGCCCGCCCGATCGGCATGCTGGTGGCAGCGGTCGGCGTCGTATATGGCGACATCGGCACCAGTCCGCTGTACACCCTCAAGGAGGTCTTTTCCGGGGGCTACGGCGTACCCATTTCCCACGATGGCGTGCTGGGTATCCTCTCGTTGATCTTCTGGTCGCTGATCTGGGTGGTCTCGATCAAATACATGCTGTTCGTGCTGCGCGCCGACAACCAGGGCGAGGGCGGCATCATGGCCCTGACGGCACTGGCAACCCGTGCCACTTCATCAATGCCCAGGCTGCGCGCGTTGATGGTGGTGTGCGGATTGGCCGGTGCGGCGCTGTTCTACGGCGACAGCATGATCACTCCGGCCGTCTCGGTGCTTTCGGCGATCGAGGGCATGGAGTTGGCCTTCGATGGCCTGGAGCGCTGGGTTGTGCCCATGGCGCTGGTGGTGCTGGTGGCCTTGTTCCTGATCCAGAAACACGGCACCCAGCGCATCGGCAAGCTGTTCGGGCCGGTGATGGTGATGTGGTTTCTGGTGCTGGGGCTGCTCGGCGCCTATGGCGTGTATCAGCATCCCGAAGTGCTCAAAGCATTGAATCCGGCCTGGGCGGTGCGCTTCTTCATCGTTCATCCCGGCATGGGCGTGGCGATTTTGGGCGCCGTGGTCCTAGCGCTGACCGGTGCCGAAGCGCTGTACGCCGACATGGGCCATTTCGGCCGCAAGCCCATCGCCCGCGCCTGGTTCATCCTGGTATTGCCCGCTCTGGTGCTGAACTACTTCGGTCAGGGCGGCCTGCTGCTGGAGAACCCCGAAGCGGCGCGCAATCCGTTCTTCCTGCTGGCGCCGGGCTGGGCCCTGGTGCCCTTGGTGGCATTGTCCACCCTGGCCACCGTGATCGCTTCGCAGGCAGTGATTTCCGGCGCCTTTTCCCTGACCCAGCAAGCCATTCAGCTGGGCTATATCCCGCGCATGCACATTCAGCACACGTCGAGCAGCGAGCAGGGACAGATCTACATCGGCGCGGTGAACTGGGCGTTGATGGTCGGCGTGGTGCTGTTGGTGATCGGCTTCGAATCCTCCGGCGCCCTGGCTTCGGCCTACGGTGTGGCGGTCACGGGCACCATGCTGATGACGACCATTCTGGTCTCGGCGGTGATGCTGCTGTTGTGGAAATGGCCGCCGGTGCTGGCGGTGCCGGTGCTGATCGGCTGCCTGCTGGTGGATGGCCTGTTCTTCGCCGCCAACGTGCCGAAGATCATCCAGGGCGGTGCCTTTCCGGTGCTGGCGGGGACCGTGCTGTTCATCCTCATGACCACCTGGAAGCGCGGCAAGCAACTGCTGGTCGAGCGGATCGACGAGGGCGGACTGCCGCTGCCGATCTTCATCGGCAGCATCAGCGTGCAGCCACCGCATCGCGTCCAAGGCACGGCGGTGTTCCTGACCGCGCGCTCCGATGCCGTACCCCATGCGCTGTTGCATAACCTGCTGCACAACCAGGTGCTGCATGAACAAGTGGTGCTGTTGACGGTGGTCAACGAGGATACGCCGCGGGTGCCAGTGGGCCGTCGATTCGAAGTGCAAAGCTATGGTGAGGGGTTCTTCAGGGTGATTCTGCACTACGGCTTCATGGATGAACCGGACGTACCGGGTGCCTTGGCCCTCTGTGATCTGCCGGACCTGGACTTCAGCCCGATGCGTACCACCTATTTCCTCAGTCGCGAAACGGTGATCCCCTCCAAGCTGGCCGGCATGGCGCGTTGGCGCGAGCAGTTGTTCGCCTTCATGCTGAAGAATGCCAACGGCAACCTGCGCTTCTTCAAGCTGCCAGTGAATCGGGTGATCGAGCTGGGTACGCAGGTGGAAATGTAGGGAGAGGCAGCGGCAGGGCATGCTCATTGCTGACTCGACTCCCCTGCAGGAGCCGGCAGTGCCCGCGAAGAGGCCCTAGCTGACCCCCACAAAAAAGCCCCGGCACCTGTTCAGGTCCGGGGCTTTGTTTTTAGAGCCGGATCAGTTCGAGCCGGTACGCTTGTCGATCTGCTGCACCAGGCGCTTGGCCAGCGCCGGGTAGTTCTCGTCGAAGTGATGCCCGCCTGGCAGCTTCATTTTCTCACCCACTGCGGTGGCTTCGGTACAGCCGCTTTCATCGGCCTCTTCCTCGCCGTAAACGCAGACCACCTTGGCGGCCGGCAGCTTGGCCATTTCCGGGCCGGTAGGTGCCTCCTTGCCCGCATTGCCCAGCCATCCCTCGACTTCGATCTCGAAGCTGCCACTGCGCGCGAAGGCCAGCAGGATGATCGCGCTGACGCTGTTCTGCTCCTCGGCGGGCAGGCGGTTGTAAATGGCTGGCAGCACGTCGGCACCGAACGAATAGCCGGTCAGCACGAAGCGCTTCGCGCCCCATTTCTGTCGGTAGTAGTGCATCAACTCGACCAGGTCGTCGGCGCTTTGCTCGGGTGTCTTGTGCTCCCAGTAATAGCGCAGGGTGTCGATCCCTACTGTTGGGTAACCCATGGTCGCCATGTCCCCGGCCACCGCCTTGTCGAGGTCGCGCCAGCCGCCGTCGCCAGAAAGGAACAGGCTGACGGTATCGTTGCTCTGCGTTGCGGGCACCTCGACCACCGGAATGGCCAGGTGGGTGCCTTCATCGCCGACCAGAATATCGGTGATCTGATTCTTCAGCACTTGCGGCAGCTTCACGTCGTAATCGCTGATGACGGTCTGCGCATTGGGTTGGTCGCGCACGAACGCGGCGCTGGCGTCGTCGGGGTTGTCGTTCCAGGCCACCATCCATTGGCCATGCTCGGCTTTCTTCGGCAACTCCGGTACACAGCCGTCGGGTTTCTCCACGCTCAGATCCACCGACACGGCCTGGGCCTTGTCGTTGTCCTGCGTGGCCAGCCAGCGCCAGGCCAGCGAGGCGCCCGGACCGATCCCCGCCACCAGATCCGGTTTGGCGTCGAGTCGCTCGATGGCGGCATTCAACGCGGCTTGCTGCGCGCTGCAGTCGGTTTCCGGCAGGATCACCTGGACGATGTGCGCGGAGGCGTCCCGGCTCAAGTCCAGCAACTGCTTGTCGGTCAGGGCTTCGGCGGCGGGCAGTGCGATCGCCACCCGGGACTTGGTCCGCGTGCCGGGGACGACATCGCGAGCGTCGCTGCCGTTGCTCAGGCGTTGTGCGCTGAGCTGTGCAGCCGGGACAGGGCGGGTGGCCCACCAGTAGTAGCCGGCAGCTGCCAGCAGCAGTACCACGATCAAGGCGAACAACTTGCGCCAGTAACGTCGAATCATCAGCGTTTCACCAATCCTGTCAGGCCACCTGCAATGAGGGCGGCGGTATCGGCCAGTGCCACCAGCGGATCAAGGCCGGCCGGCACGGCCATGTAGCGAGGCTCCCAGGTAGGCTGGAACTTGTCCTTGAACCGGCGCAGGCCCTGGAAGTTGTACAACTGCTCGCCACGATTGAACACCATCGAGCCAAGGCGCTGGGTCAGGGGAGCACCGCGTCGCGGTTGCAGACCGGACAGCGGCACCATGCCCAGACTGAAGCGCCCGTAGCCGTGTTTCTTGTAGTGCTGGATCAAGCCTACCATCATGAACTCCATGGTCAGCTTGGGCGCCTGGGGATGCGCACGCATCAGGTCCAGACTGGCCAGCTCCTTGCTGTCGGTTTCCAGCAGGTTGGCGAACGCCACGGGCTTGCCTTCGAAATGGACGATCGCGATGCGGAAATGGTTCAGGTATTCAGGACTGAAGCGGCCCAGGGAAAACCCCTTCTCGCGTACGTTCTTGCCCGTGAGCCACGCATCGGAAATGACCTTGAGCTCTTCCAGTGGCGCCTGTCCGGGCTCGTAGATCTCCAGTGACAGACCGTCGCGGGTGCCGCGGTTCCAGGTGTAGCGCAGGTCCTTCATCTCCTTGCCCTTGGCTTCCAGATCGAAAGCGTACAAGTCGACCCGGGCTTCTTCGCCCAGCTTGATCGCGGTCAGGCCGATGTCCATGTAGAACGGCAGGTTCTCGGCCCGGACCTGATAGAACACCGGGCGCGCGTGGTGAAAGTCGCAGAGGTCGCGGAACTGCCAGATCATTTCGGCGCGCGGCTGGGTCGGGCCGATGGGGTCGTACAGCGCCACCAGGCTGCGCCCGCGACGGGCATACATCAGAAAGGCTTCATCCTTGGGGTGGAACAGCAGTGCCTTGTCGCCGGTCAGGGCCAGGCCACCATCGGGCTGGTGCGACGCCTTGAGAATGGTCGCGGCGCGCTGCAGTTCCTCGGGTGTGGGCAGATGGATCACCGGGCGCGCGGTGCGCAGCAGCCAGGTCAGCGCAACCACGATCAACAACACTGCGCTGCCCAGGGCCGAACGCAGGCCGCGAGGTGCATCGGCATCCAACGCAAACTGCCACCACAGCTTGGTGCTGTAGGGCACGTCCTGGTAGGCGAAGAACAGCAACCAGATCGACGCACCCACCACGCACACGCTGGCGATCAGGTACAGCGGGGAGAACGGCAACTCCAGCAGTCGGCTGGGCCGGTAGAAGGAGCGCTTGAAGACGGCGAGCAGCAGTGCGGTCATGCACAGCAGCGAGGCCTCTTCCCAGTCGAAGCCCTTGAGCAGCGACAGCACGGCACCCACCAGCAGCAGCACCATGGTCAATACCCACGCGGCCGACAGGCGACGGCGCAACCCCTGTGCCAGCAGCAGGCACAGCACGCCCACCAGACTGGCACCCAGGTGCGAAGCATCGATCAGGCGGTGGGGGATCAGAAAGCCCAGGTCCTGCAGGCGCGTATCGATCTCTGGGGTCGCACCGGAGAACAGCAGCACGACGCCGGACAGGAACACCAGCACCGCCAGGATCGGGGCGGCGAGCCCGGAGGCCACGCGAATGGCCTGCTGGGCGAAGAACAAACGGCGCGCTTCGTTGGCCAGCAGCAGCACGCACGCCACCAGCATCGGCAGCACGACATAGATCAGGCGATACAGCAGCAGCGCCGCAGCCAGGGGCGCGGCGCCCAGGGTGTCGGCGAACGCTGCGAGCAGAATCGCCTCGAAGACCCCGACACCCCCAGGTACGTGGCTGAGCACCCCGGCGGCGAGGGCCAGCAGGTAGATCAGTACGAAGGCACCGAACGGCGGAGCCTCGGGCAGCAACAGATAGAGCACGGTGGCGGCTGCCACCACGTCCAGTGCGGTGATGACCAGTTGCAGCAGGGTCAGGCGCGCACTCGGCAAGCGCAGGGTGCGACGTCCGGCACGGACCAGCAGGTTATCGGCCAGCGGCTGCTCGGCAAGACGACGTCGATAGACGCCCAGCACCAGCAGGGCAGTCAGTAGCAGCACGATCGCGGCGATGGTTCCCAGCAGCCCTTGCGAAAGCCCCAGGGCCAGCGAAGCGGCGGGCAGGCTGCTCAGGGTGGCCACGGCGGCAAGCGGCGGCAATGCACAGCCCAGCGAAAGGCTGGCGAACAAGGTCATGCGCGCGACTTCGCCTGCACCTACGCCCAATCGCGAGTACAGCCGGTAACGAACCGAACCGCCGGACAGCATCGACAAGCCGATGGCGTTGCCGATGGCGAATGAGGTAA
Organism: Pseudomonas sp. UBA6276; assembly: GCF_002438365.1. Lineage (NCBI taxonomy): Bacteria > Pseudomonadati > Pseudomonadota > Gammaproteobacteria > Pseudomonadales > Pseudomonadaceae > Pseudomonas > Pseudomonas sp. UBA6276. Next base: position 14,828 of record NZ_DJUS01000158.1, on the reverse strand, counting down.
AGCCGCCCAGGGCCAAGGTGCGTGCCGGGAGAGCCACATTGGCATAGCGGCTGGCGGACCATTCATAGCCCAGCAGAATGATGAAGCCGCAGACCATGGCCAGCAAGGCTCCGCCCAGTGCAGCAGGCGGCGTGGCCAGTACCGAGTCGTGCAGCGCGTAGATGTCCAGTTCGCTGAGCAGATGCCGACAGGCGAGCAGGGCGATGGCAAACAGCAACAGGGTAACGGCCAGCCCCACCGGCTGCCGGTAGCGGCTCAGCAGATCCAGCCAGCGAGCGCGCTCGGGCTTTATCGGGCCGGCGGCAGCGGCAGGTGGGAGTTCCATAGCGGTTGAGTCGGGCAAGTCAGAGCGCATCAATCACCTCTTGGATTGTGCGCAACAGGATGCCGGGATCCCGTCAAAGTACCAATCCCTGTGGAAAAAATAATTCGCGCCATTCTAACGCCTGTGCGCCATGGGTGACCGGCGCCTGGCCAACTGTAAAGCAATTTTCACATTGCTCGCGCGCAGCCTTCGTTAGGTGGCTATTGGCTTTTTCGAGCGCATACGAAAAAGGCCACCCGTTTATAGAGTGGCCCTTCCGATGTTTGGTTGCGGGAGCCGGATTTGAACCGACGACCTTCGGGTTATGAGCCCGACGAGCTACCAGACTGCTCCATCCCGCGTCTGTGGAGGCGCATTCTACAGATACCTGGCAGGCTGTCAACGCATTAGATGCATTAAGCTTCAAATCAGCCCGGATATCTGAACGGCAGGCAAGAAAAAGCCCCCGGCGCGTGGGCGGCGGGGGCTGATTCACACGCAGTGATTACACCAGCGGCTTGGGCTCGTCCTGAGTACCTTGCGCGCTGTCAGCAGCGCTCGATACTTCGGTTTCAGGCTTGAGCGCGGCGAGCTTCGCTGCTTCCTCGGCTTCGCGCTTGCGACGACGCACTTCGCGAGGATCGTTAGGCGCGCGGCCGTTGCTCGGCAGCACCGGTGCCGGTTCGGCTTCCTTGAGCGGCTCGGGTTGTGCAACCACCACAGGCTCGCTCGCAGGCGCAGGTTCGGCAACCGGCGCGATGACCGGTTCTACCGTCACAGGCTCGACGGCGGCAGGTTCGACCGAGACTGGCTCGACAGACGACGGCTCCACAGCAGCAGGTTCGCTGATCTGGTGCAGGGCAGGCTCGGCAGGCAACGAAGGCACGTCTTCGGCGGCTGGCACGGCGCGCTGCTGGAACGCAGGCTCGTTGACCTGTGCAGGATCGACGACCACCGGTGCGTCCACTTCGACATCGGTGCCTGGCTGGCTGATCGGCGCAGGGGTGGTGTCGAACGGAGGCGTTACTTCCACCGGTTCCGCGACGTCCTGCTGCACCGGCTCATCGGTCTCGGCAGGCTTGGCTGCTTCGACGACGGGCTGTTGCTCGGCCACAGGTGCAGCGCTTTCGTTGGAAGGCGCGGCCCAGGTGTCGGGTGCCGAGACCGTTGCAGGGCGTTCGACTTCGGCAGGGCTATCTGCCTGGACAGGGGTGGTAGCCGGTGTGTCGACGGCGGCTTCGGCAGTCGGCGCAGTGGCGACGATTTCCGGCGCGGCCAGGCTTTCGCCTTCAGCGTTGGCTTCCTGGGTAGCGGCAGGTTGCACGCTGCGATTGGCCTGTTCGGCCTGCTCGTGGGCCTGGGCTTCGGCAGAAGCGCTGATGGCGTTTTCCGCGACCGCTGCAGTCACGGCAACGCTGGCTGCAAGGGCTGCACCGTTGGAATCGCCTTCGGTCATCGACTCGTTGGACTCTTCCGAGCCTTCGATCACGTCGCCGTTGGCATCGCGTTGACGTTCGCGACGGTTGCTGCGGCGACGCTGACCACGGGAGCGGCGACGCGGACGATCACCGTCGTTGCCTTCCTGGTTGTCGTCCTGCAGCAGCTCTTCGTTGTTCAGCACGTCTTCGGTGGTGTCGGCGTCGGTTTCGGATGCCTGTTCCGGATGCGCTGCGCGCTCTTCGCGGGCAACGCGAGGCTGACGTTCTTCACGGGCCGGACGTTCCTCGCGTGGTGCGCGTTCTTCACGGGCTGGGCGCTCTTCACGCGGTGCACGTTCCTCACGAGGAGCGCGCTCTTCGCGGGTCACGCGCTCTTCACGTGGAGCACGCTCCTCGCGGGCGGGGCGTTCTTCGCGAGCGGTCGGTGCGTCCAGAGGCTCACGCAGTTCACGTACCCGTGGTGCGTCGTCGCCACCGTTGCGTGGGCGGCGGTCTTCACGCGGAGCGCGCGGCTGGCGTTCCTCGCGCGGCGCGCGGGCAGGGCGTTCTTCGCGTGCGGCGGGTGCATCTTCGCGGGCGGCGCGGTCTTCACGCGGTTTGCGTTCTTCGTCGCGGCGATTGCTGCTGCGGTTGCGGCTCTGCTGACGACCGTTGCGGCGCTCTTCGCGCGCCGGGCGCTCGGGGGCGGTGGCGGCAGGCTTCTCGACGACCACCGGAGCGGCAGGCGTTTCCTTGGTAGCGAACAGGCTGACCAGGGACTTGACCAGACCCTTGAACAGGCTTGGCTCGGCGATCTGTGGAGCCGGTGCGGGCGCAGCTGCGGCCACGGGCGCTGCTTCTTCGGCGGCAACCGGAGCGGCAGTGCGGGTCGGCGCGGTTTTCACCGCCGCTTCCTGGCGAACCAGGGTGCGGGTGGCGGCCACTGGTTGTACTTCTTCCACTTCGGCGGCGGCGATTTCGTAGCTGGACTGGCTGTTCTGCGCTTCCGGGCTGTCGTCGCGCAGGCGCTGCACTTCGAAGTGCGGCGTTTCCAGGTGATCGTTCGGCAGGATCACGATGCGGGCGCGGGTGCGCAGTTCGATCTTGGTGATCGAATTGCGTTTTTCGTTGAGCAGGAAGGCAGCGACTGGAATCGGCACCTGGGCGCGGACTTCGGCAGTGCGGTCCTTCAGGGCTTCTTCTTCGATCAGGCGCAGGATCGCCAGTGACAGCGATTCGACGTCACGGATGATCCCGGTGCCGCTGCAGCGTGGGCAGACGATGCCGCTGCTTTCGCCCAGCGAAGGGCGCAGGCGCTGACGGGACATTTCCAGCAGGCCGAAACGGGAGATACGACCCACCTGGACACGAGCGCGGTCGGCTTCCAGCGATTCACGGACCTTGTCTTCCACGGCGCGCTGGTTCTTGGCCGGAGTCATGTCGATGAAGTCGATGACGATCAGGCCGCCGATGTCGCGCAAGCGCAGCTGACGAGCGATCTCTTCGGCGGCTTCGAGGTTGGTCTGCAGGGCGGTTTCTTCGATGTCGCTGCCCTTGGTGGCGCGCGCCGAGTTGATGTCGATGGACACCAGGGCTTCGGTCGGGTCGATGACGATCGAGCCACCGGAAGGCAGTTCGACCACACGCTGGAAAGCGGTTTCGATCTGGCTTTCGATCTGGAAGCGGTTGAACNNACGCTGTCTTCGTACAGCTTGATCTTGCTGGCGTACTGCGGCATCACCTGGCGGATGAAGGTCAGGGCTTCGTCCTGGGCTTCGACGCTATCGATCAGCACTTCGCCGATGTCCTGGCGCAGGTAGTCGCGGATGGCGCGGATGATGACGTTGCTTTCCTGATAGATCAGGAATGGCGCGGAGCGGTCCAGGGAGGCTTCCTTGATCGCGGTCCACAGTTGCAGCAGGTAGTCCAGGTCCCATTGCATCTCTTCGCTGCTGCGGCCCAGGCCGGCAGTGCGGACGATCAGGCCCATGTCGGCCGGAGCCACCAGGCCATTGAGTGCTTCGCGCAGCTCGTTGCGCTCTTCGCCTTCGATGCGACGGGAGATGCCGCCGGCCCGTGGGTTGTTGGGCATCAGCACCAGGTAACGACCGGCCAGGCTGATGAACGTGGTCAGGGCTGCGCCCTTGTTGCCGCGCTCTTCCTTCTCGACCTGGACGATGACTTCCTGGCCTTCGCTCAGGACTTCCTTGATGTTGACGCGGCCTTCAGGGTTTTTCTTGAAGTATTCGCGGGAGATTTCCTTGAGGGGCAGGAAGCCGTGGCGTTCCGAGCCGAAGTCGACGAAGGCGGCCTCAAGGCTGGGTTCGATGCGAGTGATGCGGCCTTTATAGATGTTGGCCTTCTTCTGCTCGCGGGCGCCGGACTCGATGTCCAGGTCGTAGAGGCGCTGGCCGTCTACCAGGGCAACACGCAACTCTTCGGGTTGAGTTGCGTTAATCAGCATTCTTTTCATGTAGTACCGTCGGTTTCCGGGCTGCCGGAAACGGCGTTCGGCACACACGACTTCTCACGGTCGGTGTCAGGTGCGTCAACAGGGCCTAGGCCACTGCAGTGTCCAGCGATATCTGCCCAACAGGGGCGGAACCGCGACGACGCGTCCTGCTTGCTGTGGTGTCAAAAGCACTCAGTCAGGAGGAGGAATCAATCGTCTGGCGTGGACGCCCTTGAGCGTCTTGTTCAAGACCGGCATGGCAGAAGTGCCTGAGGCTGCTTCCTGCCGTGACGCGGTACTACACGGTCCGACGGTTGTGCATCTCCACCCTACACGTATCCCTGATAATTCGGGTGCTGCCGTGCGCTGAATCCGCAACGGGTTGGCAATATCGCGAACTTCAATTCGTAAAGTTCGCCCTGTATGACTAAGGCGTTGGGTTTCCGAAGCTTGTGCCTGAACTGGGTGAGAGCGACTGCGAAGCGGGAGTGGCGTCGAACAAAGGCAGGAAGGTGTCCGGTATGCCGGGGTTCCTGGGCTTTCATCGGCCTTCTCGCACCTGCGCGGGCGTTGCCCTCAAATACTCCGTAACTGGCAAAAGCCCCGTAGGACGGCCTCGCGTCCTCGAGAATTGCGTTGGTCAGGGCTGGTTCATAACCGCTTGTCCGCTGCCCAGCCGCTTATGGCGGCGTTCGCGACTATAGCAGCAATCATTAAGTGCTTCAAATCCATAAAAAATTGTTATGATCGCGGCCATGACGACTACTACTCCCCCAACCTCCGGCGTTCAGCTGATCGAGGTTGCGCCGGAACTTGCCGGCCAACGCATAGACAACTTCCTCATCACGGCGCTCAAGGGCGTGCCCAAAACCTTGATCTATCGCATCCTGCGCAAGGGCGAAGTGCGAGTGAACAAAGGGCGCATCAAGCCGGAATACAAGCTGCAGGCTGGCGACATCGTGCGCGTGCCGCCGGTGCGCCTGCCCGAGCGCGACGCGCCGGTGCCGGTGGCGCAAGGGCTGCTGCAGCGCCTCGAGGACGCCATCGTCTACGAAGACAAGGCGCTGATCGTGCTGAACAAGCCGGCAGGCATTGCCGTGCACGGCGGCAGTGGCCTGAGCTTCGGTGTGATCGAAGCCTTTCGCCAGTTGCGTCCCGATGCCAAGGAGCTCGAGCTGGTGCATCGCCTGGACCGGGACACCTCCGGCCTGTTGATGATCGCCAAGAAGCGCAGCATGCTGCGCCACCTGCACGCGGCGCTGCGTGGCGACGGTGTCGACAAACGCTACATGGCCCTGGTTCGAGGGCATTGGGCAACTGCCAAGAAACAGGTCAATGCGCCTTTGCTCAAGAGTAACCTGCGCTCCGGCGAGCGCATGGTCGAGATCAACGAAGAAGGCAAGGAAGCGCTGACCCTGTTCAAGGTGCTGCGTCGCTTCGGCGACTTCGCGACCATCGTCGAAGCACGCCCCATCACCGGGCGCACCCATCAGATCCGTGTGCATGCCCTGCACGCCGGTCACGAGATCGCGGGCGATACCAAGTATGGCGACGAGAACTTTTCCAAGGAGATTCGCGACCTGGGCGGCAAGCGGCTGTTCCTGCATGCCTACGCGCTGACCGTGCCGCTGCCCGATGGCGGCGAGCTGAAGGTCGAGGCACCGGTCGACGAGGTCTGGGCCAAGACCGTGGAGCGACTGAGTGCAAGCTGATTACAAACTGCTGATTTTCGACTGGGATGGCACCCTGTGCGACTCCATCGGCCGGATTGTCGAGGCCATGCACGCCGCAGCGGCGGCATCGGGGTATCCGCCCTGCAGTGACGAGGCGGTCAAGGGCATCATCGGCCTGGCCTTGCCGGAAGCCATCAGCGTGTTGTATCCCCAGCTCGACGACGTACAGGTGATGGCTATGCGCGATCACTATGCCGACGCCTACATGGCCCTGGACGCTACCCCTTCCTCGTTGTATCCCGGGGTCCGCGAGGCCTTGCTCGGGTTTCGCGAGCAGGGTTACCGCCTTGCGGTGGCCACCGGCAAGGCGCGCCGAGGGCTGGACCGTGTGCTCAAGGCCCATGGCTGGGAGGACTTTTTCGACATCACCCGGGCGGCCGATGAAACCCGCGGCAAACCCCATCCTCTGATGCTTGAGCAGATCATGAGCCATTGTGAGGTGGGGCCTGAGCGTTCGCTAATGGTCGGCGATGCCTCGTTCGATCTATTGATGGCCCGCAATGCCGGCATGCACAGCGTCGCAGTGGGTTATGGCGCCTTGCCGCTGGACGTGCTGCGGCAATACGAACCGCAGCTGTGTATCGAGTCGTTCGATCAACTGCCGCAGTGGCTGGACAGTCGCCGCGCCGGTGCGCGTGGCCTTGCATAAGGAGTAGAAAATGTCTGACCAATGGAAAGCGCCGCGCAGCGAAGAAGACAGCGCCCCGATCGGCGACGAGAAAAGCTGGCGATTGCTGGAAAAGACTCTGCTGGCCAGTGTTCAGGAGCAGCGCCGCGCACGTCGATGGGGCATATTCTTCAAGTTCTTGACCTTTATTTACCTGTTCGGCGCGATCTTGCTGTTTTCGCCGTTGCTGGACATGGAAAAGGCCGCCACCAGTGGTGCATCCGGGTACACCGCCGTGATCGACGTACGCGGCGTGATTGCCGACAAGGAAGCGGCGAGCGCGGACAACATCGTCGGCAGCCTGCGCAGCGCCTTCGAAGACACCAAGGTGAAAGGCGTGATCCTGCGCATCAACAGCCCTGGCGGCAGCCCGGTGCAATCCGGCTACGTATATGACGAGATCCGTCGCCTGCGCGGTGAGCACCCGGACATCAAGGTCTATGCAGTGATCGCCGACCTGGGCGCCTCCGGGGCCTATTACATTGCCAGCGCGGCTGATCAGATCTATGCGGACAAATCCAGCCTGGTCGGCTCCATCGGTGTGACCGCGGCCGGCTACGGCTTCGTCGGCACCATGGAAAAGCTGGGCGTGGAGCGACGTGCCTATACCTCGGGTGAGCACAAAGCCTTCCTGGATCCGTTCCAGCCGCAGCGCGCCGATGAGACCGAGTTCTGGAAGGGCGTTCTGGCCACGACCCATCGACAGTTCATCGACAGCGTGAAGGCCGGGCGCGGCGATCGGCTCAAGGACAAGGAACATCCGGAGCTGTTTTCCGGGCTGATCTGGTCGGGCGAGCAGGCGCTGCAACTGGGCCTGGTCGATGCCTTGGGCAGTAGCAGTATGGTTGCCCGTGACGTGATCGGCGCCAAGGATATGGTCGACTTCACCGTGAAGGAGTCGCCACTGGACCGTTTCTCGAAAAAGCTGGGTGCCAGCGTTGCCGATCAGATCGCCATGTGGATGGGGTTCCAGGGGCCGAGTCTGCGCTGAGGTCATGCGGGGCGGTCAAGGGCCCTTTCGCGGGCCCTCTGCCCCCGAAGGCGACCGTGATCGCCCTGCAGGACTCAAGGGATTTGCACACCTTCTTTGAGCAGCATGTCCACCAGGCGAATCAGTGGCAGGCCGACCAGGCTGGTGGCGTCCGGGCCTTCGGTGCTCTGGAACAGGCTCACGCCCAGACCCTCGGCCTTGAAGCTGCCGGCGCAGTCGTAGGGCTTTTCCGCCAGCAGGTAGCGCTCGATGGCTGCAGTCGACAGCGGGCGCATGTTCACCGTGAACGGCACCACATCGACCTGGCATTCGCCGCTGCTCACATTCAATAGCGCCAGGCCGGTGAGAAACGTGACGGATGCACCGCTGGCCGCGATCCGCTGTTCGCGCGCACGCTCGAAATCCAGCGGCTTGCCCAGAATTCTCTCGCCCAGCACCGCGACCTGATCCGAACCAATGATCAGATGCCCGGGGTGGGCGGCCGACAGTGCCCTGGCCTTCTGTTCGGCCAGGCGCTTGACCAGGGCGCACGCCGGCTCGTCTGGCAGGTGGCTTTCATCGATATCGGGCGAGGCGCAGGTGAACGGCAGACGCAGCCGCGACAGCAGTTCGCGGCGGTAGGGCGAGCTGGAAGCAAGTAGCAGGGCGGGCATGGCAGGCTCCTGTGGATGAACGGCCACTCTATCACGCACCCAGGCCCGAATTTCCTTTGACAGGCGAGGGGGGCGTCCCTAGAATGCTGCGCCTATGTTGAATGACCCGATTCCACCTCACGTTGACCCGCGCAAATTGGCAGATCGTGGCGTAACCCTTGAAGGTTCGCTGCAGTTGGCCGATTTGGAGAGACTCTGCGACCCGCTTTCCGACAACGTCGGTACGGTGCAGGCCAAATTCATCTTCGAACGAGACGAACGCAAGGCCGTGGTCATCCACAGCTGCCTGGACGTCGAAGTCAAGATGGTTTGCCAGCGTTGTCTTGAGCTGGTAACCCTGCCGATCCATAGCGAATGCAGTTACGCCGTGGTGAAGGAGGGTGCGAACACCCAGTCGTTACCGAAAGGTTATGACGTGCTGGAACTGGGCGAAGATCCATTGGATCTGCAGGCGCTGGTCGAGGAGGAGCTGTTGCTCGCCTTGCCCATCGTGCCTGCTCATCATCCGGAAGAATGCCAGCAGCCGGCGGGAGCAGATGATCCCGATCCGAGCGAGGACGAGGTAACGCGGTCCAACCCGTTCAGTGTATTGGCGCAGTTAAAGCGTGACCCAAACGTTTAGGAGTTAATCAATTATGGCTGTTCAGCAGAACAAAAAATCCCGCTCTGCCCGTGACATGCGCCGTTCGCACGACGCACTCGAGGCAAGCACCCTGTCGGTCGAAAAGACCACCGGTGAAGTGCACCTGCGTCACCACGTATCGCCAGAAGGCGTATACCGTGGCCGTAAAGTGATCGACAAGGGCGCTGACGAGTAAATCTTGTCCGCTCAGTCCGTCGCGATTGATGCAATGGGCGGGGACTTCGGTCCCCGCAGCATTGTTCAGGCCAGCCTTGCCTGCCTGTCCGCTACGCCCTCGCTGCACCTGACCCTCGTCGGTCACCCTCAACTCCTTGAAGAACTGATTGCCAGCCAGCCGGCGGTGGATCGCTCACGCCTGCACGTCGCTGCCGCCAGCGAAGTGGTCGGCATGGACGAGCGCCCGTCACAGGCGTTGCGCGGCAAGCCCGATTCCTCGATGCGGGTGGCGCTGCAGTTGCTGCGCGACGAGCAGGTTCAGGCCGTGGTCAGCGCGGGCAACACCGGGGCCTTGATGGCGCTGTCCAGGCACCTGCTCAAGACCTTGCCCGGTATCGACCGCCCCGCGATGATGGCCGCCATTCCCACGCGGGGAGGCTACTGCCAGCTGCTCGATCTGGGCGCCAATGTCGATTGCAGCGCCGAGCATCTGTATCAGTTCGCCGTGATGGGGTCGGTGGCCGCTCAAGCGCTGGGTGTCGAACGGCCACGGGTGGCGCTGCTCAACGTCGGTACCGAGGACATCAAGGGCAACCAGCAGGTCAAGCTGGCGGCAAGTCTGCTGCGCAAGGCGCAGGGCTTGAACTACACCGGCTTCATCGAAGGCGACGGTGTGTTCCGAGGAGAGGCCGATGTGGTGGTGTGCGACGGTTTCGTTGGCAATATTCTGCTCAAATCCAACGAGGGTCTGGCCGGCATGTTCGCCGAACGCGTTCAGGCATTGTTTCAAAGCAGCCTGATGGCGCGGGCCGTGGGCGCCCTGGCCATGCCGCTGCTCAAGCGCTTGCAGGCCGATCTGGCGCCGGCGCGCTACAACGGTGCCAGTTTCCTCGGCCTGCAGGGGATCGTGGTGAAGAGCCACGGCGCCGCAGGCGTGGAAGGCTTGCAGTGCGCGATAGACCGTGCACGCGACGAGATTCGTGAAAACCTGCCCCAGCGCCTGCACGGGCGGTTGGCGCAGATGCTGCTTTAGGCATGCCTGGCCCCCAGTGCTTGAATGTGACCACGGGCGGGCATAGGTTATCCAACTCTGAGTTCAGCGCGCCGGGTACGCTTCCGGCGTCGAAATTTTCGGCAACAAGATCACACAAGGGCTTGTTCAATGTCTGCATCCCTCGCATTCGTTTTCCCGGGGCAAGGTTCCCAGTCGCTCGGCATGCTGGCCGAACTGGGCGCACAGTACCCTCTGGTCATGGACACCTTCAAGGAGGCGTCCGACGCCCTGGGTTATGACCTCTGGGCGCTGGTCCAGCAAGGCCCGGTCGAAAGCCTCAACCAGACCGACAAGACGCAACCTGCCATCCTTGCTGCCTCCATCGCGCTGTGGCGCCTGTGGCTGGCCGAGGGTGGCGAGCGTCCGGCCTATGTCGCCGGCCATAGCCTGGGCGAATACAGCGCGCTGGTTGCCGCTGGCTGCCTGTCGCTGGCCGATGCGGTCAAGCTGGTGGAGCGTCGTGGCCAACTGATGCAGGAAGCCGTGCCGGCCGGGCAGGGCGCCATGGCGGCCATTCTCGGCCTGGAAGACGCCGATGTGCTGGCTGCCTGCGCCGAAGCTGCGCAGGGTGAAGTCGTCAGTGCAGTCAACTTCAATTCCCCGGGCCAGGTAGTGATTGCCGGTGCCGCACAGGCCGTTGCCCGTGCCATCGAACTGTGCAAGGCCAAGGGCGCCAAGCGCGCCATGCCATTGCCGGTCAGCGTGCCGTCGCACTGTGCGTTGATGAAGCCGGCTGCCGAACGCTTCGCTGAATCGGTCAACGCCATCGACTGGCAGGCGCCGCAGATCCCGGTCGTACAGAACGTCAGTGCCGGCGTACCGGCCGATCTCGAAACCCTCAAGCGCGACCTGCTCGAGCAGCTGTACAAACCGGTGCGCTGGGTCGAAACCGTGCAGTACCTGGCAGCCCAGGGCGCACCACGTCTGGTCGAGTGCGGTCCGGGCAAGGTCCTGGCTGGCCTCAACAAGCGCTGCGCCGATGGCGTAAGCACCGAAAACCTGAACACCCCCGAAGCTTTCGCTGCCGCTCGCGCGGCGCAAGCCTGATCAAGGAGAACTTGCATGAGCCTGCAAGGTAAAGTTGCACTGGTCACTGGCGCAAGCCGTGGCATTGGCCAGGCGATTGCCCTGGAACTGGGTCGCATGGGCGCCACCGTCATCGGTACCGCCACCTCCGAGAGCGGCGCAGCGCGCATTGCCGCCACGCTCAAGGAGCATGGTATCGAAGGTACCGGCCTGGAGCTCAACGTGTGCAGCGACGAATCGGTGGCCGCCACCCTGGCCAAGATTCAGGAGCAGTTCGGCGCGCCGGCGATTCTGGTCAACAACGCCGGTATCACCCGCGACAACCTGATGCTGCGCATGAAAGACGACGAATGGCATGATGTGGTCGATACCAACCTCAACAGCTTGTTCCGCCTGTCCAAGGCCGTACTGCGTGGCATGACCAAGGCACGTTGGGGCCGGATCATCAGCATCGGCTCGGTTGTGGGTGCAATGGGCAACGTCGGCCAAGTAAACTACGCCGCAGCCAAGGCCGGTCTCGAAGGCTTCAGCCGTGCCCTGGCCCGTGAAGTGGGTTCGCGCGCGATCACCGTGAACTCGGTGGCGCCTGGTTTCATCGACACCGACATGACCCGCGAACTGCCTGAAGCGCAGCGTGAATCCCTGCAGGTGCAGATTCCGCTGGGTCGTTTGGGGCAGGCCGACGAAATCGCCAAAGTTGTCGGTTTTCTGGCTTCCGACGGTGCAGCCTACGTGACCGGCGCTACAATTCCGGTGAACGGCGGCATGTACATGTAACGAAAATTGTGACGGATGGCTTCAAAAAAATGTCTTACCCGGCATCCAAAATCCGTTATAAAGCTGCATCCGAATTCTAGGTGGCGGGCTCGCGTAGGGTCGCAGTGACGCTTTCAGTTTGAAAAGCCGAGCTTCTTCTATAAACTTACGTACCGGCCAGCCGCCTGACATATGTCCATTAGGAGTGAAAACAAGGTATGAGCACCATCGAAGAACGCGTCAAGAAGATCGTCGCCGAGCAACTGGGCGTCAAAGCGGAGGAGGTCACCAACTCTTCTTCCTTCGTTGAAGATCTGGGTGCCGATTCCCTGGACACCGTTGAGCTGGTGATGGCTCTGGAAGAGGAATTCGAAACCGAGATTCCTGACGAAGAAGCCGAGAAAATCACCACCGTTCAAGCTGCCATCGATTACGTCACTGCCCACCAGGCGTAACGTTTTGTAATCGCCGTTGCTTGTCATGGAAAAACCGCACTGCCTTCGTTGGCGTGCGGTTTTTTCTTTAGACGGCCGCGCGTTGATGTTTCCAGAATAAGGAGAGTGCTGTGTCGCGTAGACGCGTCGTGGTCACAGGTATGGGCATGCTGTCACCGCTGGGCACCGACGTGCCGAGCAGTTGGCAGGGCATCCTGGCCGGCCGCAGTGGCATAGGTCCTATCGAGCATACGGATCTATCGGCCTATTCGACCCGTTTCGGCGGCTCGGTGAAGGGGTTCGAGGTCGAGCAATACCTCTCGGTCAAGGAGGCACGCAAGCTCGACTTGTTCATTCAATACGGCCTGGCGGCGGGTTTCCAGGCGGTACGCAACGCCGGTCTCGAAGTCACCGACGCCAATCGCGAGCGCATCGGCGTGGCCATGGGTTCGGGCATTGGTGGCCTGACCAATATCGAAGAAACCTGCCGCATCATGCATGACAACGGACCGCGCCGGATATCGCCCTTCTTCGTGCCTGGTTCGATCATCAACATGATCTCCGGTTTCCTGTCGATCCACCTCGGCGCTCAGGGGCCCAACTACGCGATCGCCACGGCCTGCACCACCGGCACCCATTGCATCGGCATGGCCGCGCGCAACATCGCGTATGGCGAAGCTGACGTGATGATCGCCGGTGGCGCGGAGATGGCTGCATGCGGCTTGGGCATGGGCGGCTTCGGCGCGGCCCGTGCGTTGTCCACGCGCAACGACGAGCCCACCCGTGCCAGCCGTCCGTGGGACAAGGGCCGTGACGGTTTCGTGTTGTCCGACGGTGCTGGCGCGCTGGTACTCGAAGAACTCGAGCATGCGCAGGCGCGCGGCGCGACCATCTATGCCGAACTGATCGGTTTCGGCACCAGCGGCGATGCATTCCACATGACCTCGCCGCCCGAAGACGGCGCCGGCGCGGCGCGCTGCATGGCCAACGCCCTGCGCGATGCCGGCATCACGCCCGACCAGGTGCAATACATCAATGCCCATGGCACCTCGACCTCGGCGGGCGACCTGGCCGAAGTCAGTGCCATCAAGACCGTGTTCGGTGAGCATGCCTACAAGCTCGCAGTCAGCTCCACCAAGTCGATGACCGGGCACCTCCTCGGCGCCGCAGGTGCGGTCGAGGCGATTTTCAGTGTGCTGGCGATCAACAGCCAGATGGCGCCGCCCACCATCAACCTCGACGAGCCTGACGAAGGCTGCGATCTGGACTTCGTGCCCCATACCGCACGCAGCATGCCGATCGATGTGGTACTGAGCAACTCGTTCGGGTTCGGTGGGACCAACGGTTCGCTGGTCTTCCGGCGCTTCGCCGGTTGATGCAGGCCTGGCTCGACGGGCAGCCATGCGATGCGCTGGGCCTGAAGAGTCGGGGCCTGGCCTACGGTGACGGTGTCTTCGAAACCGTCGCCGTGCGCGGTGGCCAGGCGGTACTTCTCGAGCGTCATCTGACGCGCGTTGCGCTGGGCTGCCAGCGTCTGGCCATCCTGATCGACTCGGATGTGCTGCGCGACGAAATTGTCCGCTATGCCGCAGCGCTGGAGAAGGGCGTGCTCAAGCTGATCGTCACCCGTGGCGACAGTGCCCGAGGTTACGCGCCCGATCCGCAGGCCGGTGCGCGACGTATTCTGCAAGGCGGTCCAAGCCCTGCCTATCCGCAGGCCAACGGCGCGCAGGGCGTGGAACTCTACCCCTGCAGTACGCGCCTGGCCGAGCAGCCGTTGCTGGCCGGACTCAAGCACCTCAATCGCCTGGAACAGGTCCTGGCACGCGCCGAATGGAGCGACCCGAGCTTCGCCGAAGGTTTGATGCTGGACATGTCCGGGCGCTTGGTCGAAGGGGTCTACAGCAATCTGTTTCTGGTCATCGACGGAGTGCTGCACACGCCTTCCCTGCAGCGCTGTGGCGTGGCCGGGGTGATGCGTGCCGAACTGCTGGAGCAGGCCGCAAGCCTGGGTCTGGAGGTTGTCGTGGACGACCTGTGGCCAGCGGACCTGGCACGGGCCGAGGAAGTCTTCGTGTGCAATAGCGTCTACGGCGTGTGGCCTGTGCGCGCATTCACGTCACTGAGGTGGCCGGCGGGTCCGCTCACCCGTAAACTGCAAGGCATTGCCCACGCGCTATTGGATGCCTGATTTGTGAAGCGTAAATTTCTGCTGTTGCTGGAGACGCTCATCGTGGTTGCCGTACTGGCAGCGGGCGTGGCGGCCTGGAAAGTCGACAGCGCCCTGAACCAGCCGCTGGCCGTCACTCAAGAACAATTGCTCGATGTACCCAACCGCGCGACCCCCGGCGGCACGATCCTGCGCATGGAGGCAGCGGGCACCCTGCGGGATGCCTTCTGGCTGCGTCTTTACTGGCGCTTCAATCGCGCCGGGCAGCCGCTGCACACCGGCGAATACCGCCTGACCCCGGGCATGACCGTGAACGAGCTGTTCAATGTCTGGCAGCGCGGCGAAGTGGTGCAGTACAGCCTGACCCTGGT
>NZ_DJUS01000152.1:5807-14987 GCF_002438365.1 Pseudomonas sp. UBA6276 | reverse complement strand
GCGCAGAACATCGCCTTCAACGAAGTGGCCCGCCAGGCCATCCTGTCCGACCCCGAATTCCATGGCGGCGATTTCCAGGCCCGTGGCGTGATTCCCAAACGCGGCCTGATGCTCGCGCGCATGGTCGGGCACATCACCTACCTGTCAGACGATTCGATGGGCGAGAAATTCGGCCGTGGCCTGAAGAGCGAGAAGCTCAACTATGACTTCCACAGCGTCGAGTTCCAGGTTGAAAGCTACCTGCGCTATCAGGGCGAGGAGTTTTCCGGTCGGTTCGATGCCAACACCTACCTGCTGATGACCAAGGCGCTGGACTACTTCGACCCGGCCGCTGCCCATGGCGATGACCTGGCCGCGACCTTTGCCAACGTCAAGGCCAAGTTCTGCGTGATGTCGTTCACCACCGACTGGCGCTTCTCGCCGGCCCGCTCGCGCGAACTGGTGGATGCGTTGATGGCCGCCAAGAAAGACGTCTGCTACCTGGAAATCGATGCACCGCAGGGTCACGACGCCTTTCTGATCCCCATTCCACGGTATCTGCAGGCGTTCAGCAGCTACATGAACCGCATTGCACTGTGAGGCATCCATGAGAGCTGACCTAGAAATCATCCAGGACTGGATCCCCGCCGGCAGCCGCGTGCTCGACCTGGGCTGCGGCAACGGCGAATTGCTCGCCTGGCTGCGCGACCACAAGCAGGTCACCGGCTACGGCCTGGAAATCGATGCCGACAACATCACCGAGTGCGTGCGCAAGGGCATCAACGTCATCGAGCAGGACCTGGACAAGGGCCTGGGCAACTTCGCCAGCAACAGCTTCGACATCGTGGTCATGACCCAGGCGCTGCAGGCCGTGGAATACCCGGATCGCATTCTCGACGAGATGCTGCGGGTCGGTCGGCAGTGCATCATCACCTTCCCCAACTTCGGCCACTGGCGCTGCCGCTGGTACCTGGCCAGCAAGGGCCACATGCCGGTGTCCGAGTTTTTGCCGTACACCTGGTACAACACGCCGAACATCCACTTCTGCACCTTCGCCGACTTCGAAGCCCTGTGCAGCGAGCGCCGGGCGCAGGTCCTCAATCGCCTGGCCGTGGATCAACAGCACCGGCACGGGTGGGCGAGCAAGATCTGGCCTAACCTTCTGGGTGAAATCGGCATCTACCGGGTCAGCAGCCCTGGTCTGCAGGAGCATCGGGTGGCGGTGTAACACTCGACGACCATGGCGCCTTCTTCGCGGGCAGAGCCCCGCTCCCACAGGATCGTGCGCAAAACTCACCTTGTGGGAGCGGGGCTCTGCCCGCGAAGCAGGCGACCCGATTCGTCAGGCCGCCCGCATGAACTGGCTCTTTGAACCCTTCGGAACCCATTCACAACCATGATCAATTTCACTCAACTCGTCCTCGCCAGCCACAACGCCGGCAAGCTCAAGGAACTCCAGGCCATGCTCGGCGGCGCGGTGCAGCTGCGTTCGGTCGGCGAATTCAGCCAGGTCGAGCCTGAGGAAACCGGGCTGTCGTTCGTCGAGAACGCCATCCTCAAGGCCCGCAACGCCGCGCGTCTCTCAGGTTTGCCTGCGCTGGCCGACGATTCCGGCCTGGCCGTGGACTTGCTCGGCGGTGCCCCCGGCATCTATTCGGCGCGCTACGCCGATGGCCAGGGCGATGCCGCCAACAACGCCAAGCTGCTCGATGCCCTGCAGGGCGTCCCGGACGAACAGCGCGGCGCGCAGTTCGTCTGTGTGCTGGCGCTGGTCCGGCATGCCGAGGATCCGTTGCCGATCCTCTGCGAAGGGCTCTGGCACGGTCGCATCCTGCACGCCGCCAGCGGCGCCCATGGATTTGGCTACGACCCACTGTTCTGGGTGCCCGAGCGCAACTGCTCCAGCGCCGAGCTCGACCCCACGCAAAAGAACCAACTGAGTCATCGCGCCCGCGCCATGGCCTTGCTGCGTCAACGCCTGAGCCTGGCATGAACGATTCACTGATCTACCCAGCGGCGCCGCCTCCCAGCCAGGTGCTGACGCAGCTGCCGCCGCTGGCGCTGTACATCCATATCCCCTGGTGCGTGCGCAAATGCCCGTACTGCGACTTCAATTCCCACGCGGCCAGTCCCGTACTGCCGGAAGAGGAATACGTCGACGCACTGCTGGCGGACCTGGATCAGGACCTGGCAGCGGTCTACGGACGGCCACTGAGCTCGATCTTCTTCGGCGGCGGCACGCCCAGCCTGTTCAGTGCTGCGGCATTGGGCCGACTGCTCGCGGGCGTGGAACAACGCATCCCGTTCACGGCGGATATCGAGATCACCCTGGAGGCCAACCCCGGCACGTTCGAACAGGACAAGTTCGTCGCCTATCGCAAGCTGGGGATCAACCGCCTGTCCATCGGCATCCAGAGTTTCCAGCCGAATAAGCTCGAAGCCCTCGGGCGTATCCATACCGGAGACGAAGCGCTGCGCGCCGCTGAAATGGCGCGCCGCGCCGGTTTCGACAACTTCAACCTGGACTTGATGCACGGCCTGCCCGACCAGTCCTTGGAAGAGGCCCTGGACGACCTGCGCCAGGCCATCGCTCTGGCGCCCACGCACCTGTCCTGGTACCAGCTGACCCTGGAGCCCAACACAGTGTTCTGGAACCAGCCGCCCGAGCTCCCCGAGGACGATATCCTCTGGGACATCCAGGAAGCCGGCCAGGCCTTGCTGGCCGAGCATGGCTTCAGCCAATACGAGGTGTCGGCCTATGCCCGGTCGGGCAAGGCCGCGCGTCACAACCTCAACTATTGGAGCTTCGGCGACTTCATCGGCATTGGCGCCGGCGCCCACGGCAAGCTGAGCCACCCCGACGGCCGCATCGTGCGCACCTGGAAAACCCGTCTGCCCAAGGATTACCTGAACCCTGGCAAGCAGTTCAAGGCGGGCGAGAAAACCCTGACTGCCGACGAGTTACCGTTCGAGTTCCTGATGAACGCGCTGCGCCTCACCCAGGGCGTTGACGCCGAGCTGTTCGCGCAGCGGACCGGCCTGCCCTTGCAGACCCTGGCCGCAGCACGCGCCGAGGCCGAACAAAAAGGCCTTTTACAGGTCGAACCGACGCGCCTGGTCGCCACCGCCCGCGGGCAGTTGTTCCTCAACGACCTGCTGCAATACTTCCTGGTATAAGGATTGTCCTGATGGATTTCGTACTCGATCTGCTCGCCACCGTGTCACGCTGGGGCCGAGGCAACCTTTCGGAGATTTCCCTGGCCTTGGTAGGCTGCGTGCTGGTGCTGTTCGGCGCCGATGTGAAGGCGTGGGCCGAGGGCCGTCTGGGCTCGCTCTCGGGCGCGCTGCGAGTACCACTGATTGCCCTGATGTGCGTGATCGGCAGTGGCGCGGCATTGATCTATGCCACGCCCTGGGTGCTGAAGGGGTTGAGCCAGTTCAACAACTACAGCCTGGCGCCGGTGCTGTTGGTGGTGCTTGTGCTGCTGGGGATCGTTGCCGACCGCAAGTGATGCGTGAGCTGTGCGGGCCTCTTCGAGGGCAGAGGGCTCGCCGCCCGCCCCGCTCCCACAAGGTGGGTTTTGTCCAAGACCCTGTGGGAGCGGGCTCTGCCCGCGAAGAGGCCCGCCAGACCACTACATAACCCTCAGTCAACCTTCTCGAATTTCAAATCCCAAACCCCATGCCCGAGCCGCTCGCCGCGGCGTTCGAACTTGGTGACCGGCCGCTCGGCCGGACGCGGTACGCAGCGACCGTCGGCCGCCTGGTTGCGGTAACCAGGCGCCACGTTCATGACTTCCAGCATGTACTCGGCATAGGGCTCCCAATCGGTCGCCATGTGCAGCACACCCCCCACCTTGAGCTTGCTGCGGACCAGCTCGGCGAACGCCGGCTGGACGATGCGCCGCTTGTGATGGCGCGCCTTGTGCCAAGGATCCGGGAAGAACAGCAGCAGGCGATCCAGGCTGTTGTCGGCCACACACTGCTTGAGCACTTCGATGGCATCGCAGTCGTAGACCCGCAGGTTTTTCAGACCTTGAGTCAGCACGCCGTTGAGCAGTGCGCCAACGCCGGGACGGTGCACCTCCACGCCGATGAAATCCAGTTCCGGCGAGGCCGCTGCCATCTCCAGCAGCGAATGGCCCATGCCGAAACCGATTTCCAGGGTGCGCGGGGCACTGCGACCGAACACCTGGTCGAAGTCCGTCGGTGCGTCGGTCAGCGGCAGCACGAACAACGGCTTGCCTTGGTCAAGGCCGCGTTGCTGGCCTTCGGTCATGCGCCCAGCGCGCATCACGAAGCTCTTGATAGCACGGTGCTGGCGCGGTTCGCCTTCGTCGGCCGTTGGCGTTTCTTGCGAGTCAGTCATCGGGGGCTCTTACTTGATCAGACCATCCAGCGGCGAAGAGGCGCTGGCATAGAGTTTTTTCGGCATGCGACCGGCCAGATAGGCCATGCGCCCGGCAATGATGGCGTGCTTCATGGCTGCGCCCATCATGATCGGATCCTGCGCGTGGGCGATGGCCGAGTTCATCAGCACGGCCTCACAGCCCAGTTCCATGGCAATGGTGGCATCAGACGCAGTACCCACGCCGGCATCCACCAGCACGGGCACCTTGGCTTCTTCCAGAATGATCTGCAGGTTGTATGGATTGCAGATGCCCAGGCCCGTGCCGATCAGGCCAGCCAGCGGCATGACCGCGATGCAGCCGATCTCGGCCAGTTGGCGGGCAATGATCGGATCGTCGCTGGTGTAGACCATCACATCGAAACCGTCCTTGACCAGCACTTCGGCGGCCTTGAGGGTCTCGATCACATTGGGGAACAACGTCTTCTGGTCGGCCAGGACTTCCAGTTTGACCAGGTTGTGACCGTCGAGCAGCTCGCGGGCCAGGCGGCAGGTGCGCACCGCTTCCACGGCGTCATAGCAGCCAGCGGTGTTGGGCAGAATGGTGTAGCGATCCGGCGGCAGCACGTCGAGCAGGTTCGGCTCGCCAGGGTTCTGGCCGATATTGGTGCGGCGCACGGCGACCGTGACGATCTCGGCACCCGAAGCCTCGATGGCCAGACGGGTCTGCTCCAGGTCGCGGTACTTGCCGGTGCCGACCAGAAGGCGCGACTCGAAGGTGCGACCGGCCAGGGTGAATGGCTTGTCAATGCGAGCATTGCTCATCGGAATTCCTCTGCTGAGGTAAAGATACGGACATGGAAGGTGTCGGCGACTCGATCAGCCGCCGCCGATGGCGTGAACCACCTCGATCTGGTCACCTTCGCCCAGTACGGTGTCACCGTGCTGGCTGCGCGGGACGATGTCCTGGTTCAGCTCGACGGCGACGCGACGCCCGACCAGTTCGAGGCGGGCAAGCAGCCCGGCAACGGTTTCGCCGTCGGGGAGTTCGAAAGGGTCGCCGTTCAATTGAATGCGCATGCGGTCGGCAGCCATCATTTTTTGGGGGTCGTTATTCTAGCCCGATCGCCGAGGATTCCCAAGGCCAAGCCGACCACGCGCGCGATCAACCCAGGCGCCAGGCCATCAGGCCCAGGCACAGCCACCCGGCCAGCAGGGCCAGACCGCCGAACGGGGTGACGATACCCAGCTTGCTGAAGCCGGTCAGGGTCAACAGGTAGAGGCTGCCCGAGAACAGGACGATGCCCAGACAGAACAGCGCGCCTGCCCACCCTACCAGACGCCCTGGCACATGGACGCTGAGCAGCGCGACGCCGAACAATGCCAGGGTGTGGATAAGTTGGTAGCTGACGCCAGTCTGGAAAATGGCCAGGTAATCGGCGCTCAGCCGGTTCTTCAACCCGTGTGCGGCAAACGCGCCGAGCGCCACACCGGTGAAGCCGAAGAACGCGGCCAGCATCATGAACGTACGCAGCATCCAGGTTTGTCCTCATAAAGCCGTGTTGTATCGCAGGGTCTGTATAATGGCCCCCTCACCCGGCCAGGCCAAGCCCTTCATGCTGCAATCCCTTTTCCGTCGTCTGTGCAAGGCACTGCTCTGGTTCGTCGCCGCAAGCGTGGCTCTGGTGGTGATCTTTCGCTTCATCCCGCCGCCGGGCACCATGCTCATGGTCGAACGCAAGATCGAATCCTGGGCCGACGGCCAGCCAATCGATGTGCAGCGAGACTGGCAATCCTGGGCGAACATTTCCGACGATCTGAAGGTGGCGGTCATCGCCGGTGAAGATCAACGCTTTGCCGAGCACTGGGGGTTCGATATCGCCGCCATCCGCGCAGCCTTCGCCCATAACGAGGAAGGCGGCTCATTGCGCGGTGCCAGCACCCTGAGCCAGCAAGTGGCGAAGAACGTATTCCTCTGGTCGGGGCGCAGTTGGCTGCGCAAGGGCCTGGAAGCCTGGTTCACCGGATTGATCGAAATCTTCTGGTCCAAGCAGCGCATCCTCGAGGTCTACCTCAACAGCGCCGAATGGGACGACGGTGTGTTCGGCGCGCAAGCAGCGGCGCGCCATCATTTCGGCGTTGACGCGGCTCGGTTGTCCCGGCAGCAAGCCAGCCTGCTCGCCGCCGTACTGCCCAATCCGCGCAACTGGAGCGCCAGTCGGCCCAGCCCCTACGTGAGCCGTCGCGCTGGCTGGATTCGTCAGCAGATGGGTCAATTGGGCGGCCATGACTACCTCCTGCGCCTTGACCAGCCACGCCCCGCACCCTGGGCCGATTAGGCCGCGATCACGCCCTGCCAGACAACAAAAAGCCCCGAACCAGTCGGGGCTTTTGCATGCAGCGCGTCAACGGCTCACATCAGGCCGCGATGGAGACTTTCAGCTTGTTCATCGCGCTTTTTTCCAACTGACGAATACGCTCGGCCGACACGTTGTACTTCTCGGCCAACTCGTGCAGCGTCGCCTTTTCCTCGGCAAGCCAGCGCTGGTAGAGAATGTCGCGGCTGCGATCGTCCAGCACCTGCAGAGCTTCGTGCAGGTTGGTATTGGAGTTGTCGCTCCAGTCGGCGTCTTCGAGCTGACGCGCCGGATCGTAGCGATGATCTTCCAGGTAGTTGGCTGGCGATTGGAACGCGCTGTCGTCGTCGGCTTCGGCAGCCGGATCGAAGGCCATGTCATGGCCGGTCAGACGGCTTTCCATTTCGCGTACTTCACGCGGCTCCACGCCCAGGCTTTCGGCCACACGGTGGACTTCTTCGTTGTTCAGCCAGGCCAGACGCTTCTTCTGGCTGCGCANNCGCCAGTTGCGCAGGATGAACTCGTGGATTTCAGCCTTGATCCAGTGCACGGCGAACGACACCAGGCGCACACCCATTTCAGGGTTGAAACGCTTCACGGCCTTCATCAGGCCGACGTTGCCTTCCTGGATAAGGTCGGCTTGAGCCAGGCCGTAGCCCGAATAGCTGCGCGCGATATGCACGACGAAACGCAGGTGAGCGAGCACCATCTGCCGAGCCGCTCCAAGATCCTGCTCATAGTAGAGACTCTCGGCCAGTTCACGCTCCTGCTCGGGCGTCAGCAAGGGAATGCTGTTCACCGTATGCACGTAGGCTTCCAGGTTCGCACCCGGGACCAGCGCATAAGCAGGTTGCAAAGAAGTGGTCATACGAAAAAACCTCCGACTCACATGACTCGTGCCCGTAGGCACTGCGAAAAATAGACCGGGAACCAGTTGACAAGTTCCCTATGACGCTTTAACGGTCCATGACAATAAAGTTAACTCAACTACACACTCGAAGAGCCTACATAGGTACTGCACAGATACTGCGGGCTAACGCGGCGCCAGTTCGCGCAGGTGCCGCCAGACCGCAATCCATGCACCGATATACCCTAACAATACCGCGCCTAGCAAGAGCGACAATCCGTCCGCCACAGGCACACCGCCCAGCGCGAAGTCACTGCCGTACAAGCCGGACAATCCAGTGACCGCATCGTTGAGCCAATCCAGGCCGAAGGCCAGGATGCCCCAGGCGAAAATGCCTGCACCGAAGCCGTACAGCGCACCCATGTACAGAAACGGCCGACGCACATAGCTGTCCGTGCCGCCTACCAATTTGATGACCTCGATTTCGATGCGGCGGTTCTCGATGTGCAGGCGAATGGTGTTGCCGATCACCAGCAACAACGCCGAAACCAGCAGCAGGGTCAGGCCGAAGACGAATCGATCACCCAGTTTCAGAATGGCTGCAAGTCGCTCTACCCATACCAGATCAAGCTGCGCCTGCTGCACCTTCGGCAACTCGGCGAGCTGCTGGCGCAGGCTCTCCAACGCAGCCTTGTCGATCTCCAGAGGCGTCACCACCACCACGCCGGGCAGCGGGTTTTCAGGCAGCTCCTTGAGCGCCTCGCCCAGCCCGGACTGCTGCTGGAACTCACTCAGCGCCTGCTCGCGGCTGACGAACTCGGCCTGGGCCACGCCCGACAGCCCCTTGATCTGCGTCACCAACGCCTGGCCTTCCCGCTCGCCGGCGTCGAGGTCCAGGTACAGCGAAATCTGCGCCGCACGCTGCCAGGAACCGCCCAGACGCTCGACGTTCTTGAGCAGCAGGGACAACCCCATGGGCAAACTCAGGGCCACCGCCATGACCAGGCAGGTAAAGAAACTGCCGATCGGCTGCTTGCCGAGACGGCGCAGGCTGTCGGTCCAACTGGCC
Source organism: Pseudomonas sp. UBA6276 (assembly GCF_002438365.1). Lineage (NCBI taxonomy): Bacteria > Pseudomonadati > Pseudomonadota > Gammaproteobacteria > Pseudomonadales > Pseudomonadaceae > Pseudomonas > Pseudomonas sp. UBA6276. Next base: position 6,387 of record NZ_DJUS01000152.1, on the reverse strand, counting down.
CGATGGCTTTCGATCCAGGCGCGCAGCAGGCTGCTGAAATCCGGCCCGTCATCGTCGTCATTGCGACGTTTCTTCGGCTTCTGCGGTTGGGGCTCGCCTCCCTTGGGCGCTACCCGGTCCGCAACCTTGGGACTGCGTGTCGCACTCATTGTCCTGCCTCTCCGTCACCGATCAGACGCCCACGCTGCAAAGTCAGCATGCGATGACGCATGCGCGCGATCAGCGCCAGATCGTGGCTGGCAATCAAGACGCTGGTGCCAAGCCGGTTGATGTCTTCGAAGACCCCCATGATCTCGGCCGCCAGACGCGGATCGAGGTTGCCGGTAGGTTCATCGGCGAGCAGCAAGGCTGGCTGATGGACGATGGCGCGGGCAATGCCCACACGCTGTTGCTGGCCCGTGGACAAGTCGCCGGGGTACAGCTCGGCCTTGTCCGCCAGCGCCACCCGCTCCAGCGCCGAATCGACCTTCTTGGCGATTTCCGGCTTGCTCAGGCCGAGGATCTGCAACGGCAGGGCGATGTTGTTGAACACCGTGCGGTCGAACAGCAACTGGTGGTTCTGGAACACCACGCCGATCTG
>NZ_DJUS01000152.1:0-5797 GCF_002438365.1 Pseudomonas sp. UBA6276 | reverse complement strand
GCCAGCAGCAGCTTGCCGCTGGTGGGTCGCTCCATCGCGAGCAACAGACGCAGCAGGGTACTTTTGCCCGCGCCGGAATGACCGGTAACGAACAGGAATTCGCCACGCCGGACCCGAAAGCTCAGTTCATGCAGACCGACATGGCCATTGGGGTAGCGCTTGGCAACCTGTTCGAATCGAATCATGAAGGCTCCCGCTCGGCGAACAATGCCTGGACGAAGGGTTCTGCCTCGAAGGTGCGCAGGTCGTCGATGCCTTCGCCCACGCCGATGTAGCGGATGGGCAGGCCGAACTGCTTGGCCAGGGCGAAGATCACCCCACCCTTGGCGGTACCGTCGAGCTTGGTCAGGGCCAGGCCGGTCAGGGCCACCGTCTGGTTGAACTGCTTGGCCTGGTTGATCGCGTTCTGCCCGGTGCCGGCATCGAGCACCAGCAGCACTTCATGCGGCGCCTGCTCGTCGAGCTTGCCCATCACGCGGCGGACCTTTTTCAGCTCTTCCATCAGGTTGTCTTTGGTGTGCAGACGGCCGGCAGTGTCGGCGATCAACACGTCGATGCCGCGCGACTTGGCAGCCTGCACGGCGTCGAAGATGACCGAAGCGGAATCGGCGCCGGTGTGCTGGGCGATGACCGGGATCTTGTTGCGCTCGCCCCACACCTGCAGTTGCTCCACAGCCGCGGCACGGAACGTGTCGCCCGCCGCCAGCATGACTTTCTTGCCTTCGAGCTGCAGCTTCTTGGCCAGCTTGCCGATGGTGGTGGTCTTGCCGGCGCCGTTGACGCCCACTACCAGAATCACGAACGGCTGGTGCTCGGCCTTGATCACCAGCGGTTGCTCGACCGGACGCAACAGTGCCGTCAGCTCACCTTGCAGCGCCTTGTACAAGGCGGCGGCATCGGTGAGCTCCTTGCGCGCGACCTTGCGGGTCAGGCTCTGGATGATCACCGAGGTGGCTTCGACACCGACGTCGGCGGTCAGCAGGCGGGTTTCCAGTTCTTCGAGCAGATCGTCATCGATGATCTTGCTGCCCAGAAACAGGCTGGCCATACCTTCGCCGAGGCTGGCGCTGGTCTTGGCCAGTCCTTGCTTGAGACGCGCGAAGAAGCCGGTCCTGGCCTGCCCAGCAGGTTGCGAGGCAACGACGGCAGGGGGCGAGGCTTCGATAACGGGCGGCACGATGGTTGCCGCAGGCGATGGAATCGGAGCTGGAGCAGGTGCCGGGGCTGGTGCGCTGGGCGCTGCAGGAGCAGGTGGCGGGACAGGAGCGGCAACCGGCTCTGCCGCGGCCGGGGCCGACACTTCCGGCCGTGGGGCGATGGCCGGCGGTGTCTGCGGCGCATCGTCCTCGACCAGCGCCACCGGTTCCTCGGGCACCGGCAGCACCAACCCGTGCGCAACGGGCTGCTCAGTTGGCGTCGGTACGGGCTCAGGTTCGGCTTCGGTCTTGGGCGGCAGCACCGGCTCCGGGGCGAGCGCCACGGCGGCTTGCGCAGCCGTCTCGGCTTCGGTCCGCAGCTCCTGGGCCTCGGGGGTCGGTGGCGGTTCGGCGACAGGTGTCTGCGGCTTCTTGCGCAGCCATCCGAACAGGCCTTTCTTTTCACCGGCCGGGGCCGGGGTCTTTTTGTCGTCGTTGGAACCAAACATGGAAGACGGCTATCTCAAGGTAGCGACACGCCAGGCGGCTTGTCGGAAAAAATTCGAAGACGCAACACAGACTGCTTTTACGCCGGCTCGTTCACGCGCAACATTTTGTCGGGTTGCCCGGGCAGGTTCATGCCAACCAGGCATGGCCCCCAGCGAACCGGATCAGTATCCTAGCACCTCCTCGCCCGTAGACGCTAAGGCCAAGCGGGTAGCTCTCAAGGTTCTGAATCCCATGAATGTCCTCGCCCGCCGCGCTGCAGGCCTGCTGCTCTGCACGCTCAGCCTGCCCTTGGCAGCTTTTGCCGCCGATACACAGCCCACGCACGAATTCACCCTGGACAACGGCCTCAAGGTCATCGTGCGCGAGGACCACCGCGCCCCGGTGGTGGTGTCCCAGATCTGGTACAAGGTCGGTTCCAGCTACGAAACGCCGGGCCAGACCGGCCTGTCCCACGCGCTCGAACACATGATGTTCAAGGGCANNGGCGCCGAGGAAAACGCCTTCACCAGCGACGACTACACCGCCTATTACGAAGTGCTGGCCAAGGACCGCCTGGCCGTGGCGTTCGACCTCGAAGCCGACCGCATGGCCAGCCTGAGCCTGCCCGCCGAAGAATTCGCGCGTGAAATCGAAGTCATCAAGGAAGAACGCCGCCTGCGCACCGACGACAAGCCCAGCGCCAAGGCCTACGAGATGTTCAAGGCCATGGCCTTTCCCGCCAGTGGCTACCACACGCCCACCATCGGCTGGATGGCTGACCTCGATCGCATGAAGGTCGAAGAGCTGCGCCACTGGTACCAGGCCTGGTACGTGCCCAACAACGCCACTCTGGTGGTGGTGGGCGACGTCCAGCCTGACGAGGTGAAGGCGCTGGCTCAACGTTTCTTCAGCAACATCGCCAGCCGTGCCACGCCACCGGCGAAGATCCCGCTGGAACTGGCCACCCCTGGCCAGCGCCTTGCCACATTGCATGTGCGCACCCAACTGCCGAGCCTGATGTACGGTTTCAACGTTCCGGCCCTGGCCACTGCCGACAAGCCGCGTGATGTCCAGGCCTTGCGGTTGATCTCGGCATTGCTCGACGGTGGCTACAGTGCACGCATGGCGACACGCCTGGAGCGCGGCCAGGAGCTGATTTCCAGCGGCGGCGCCCAGTACGACCCTTTCACCCGCGGCGACAGCCTGTTCTTCATTTCCGCAACCGCCAACGCGCAGAAGAAAAAGACCCTGGCCGATGTCGAGAAAGGCATCTGGAAGCTGCTCGATGAGCTCAAGACCACGCCGCCCTCGGCCGAGGAGCTCGAGCGCGTGCGGGCCCAGGTCATCGCCGATCTGGTCTACAGCCGCGACTCCATCAGCAGCCAGGCCACCACCATCGGCATGCTGGAAACCGTGGGGCTGTCGTGGAAGCTGATGGACAGCGAACTCGAAGATCTCAAGAGCGTGACGCCGCAGGACATCCAGAGCGCCGCCCGTACCTATTTCACCCGCGATCGCCTGAGCATCGCCCACGTTCTGCCCGAGGAAGCCGCTCATGAGTGAGCCCATCACCCCCCGTCGCCTCCTGGCTGGCTCGACCCTTCTGGTGCTGGCCGGCTGGCTCGTGACTTTCGGAGCCCAGGCCGCAGACACTGCCAGCGCCAGCCAACCCGCGCGCGGCCTGCAATCGGTGAGCGAGTTGGGCAACACCGCCCCCAGCCATCGCCGCCTGGACATCCAGAACTGGACAACCGCCGAAGGCGCCAAGGTCTTGTTCGTCGAAGCTCACGAATTGCCGATGTTCGATCTGCGCCTGACTTTCGCCGCCGGTAGCAGTCAGGATCAGAACCACCCTGGCATCGCTCTGCTGACCAACGCCATGCTCAACGAAGGTGTGGCCGGCAAGGACGTCAACGCCATCGCCCAAGGCTTCGAGGGCCTGGGCGCGGACTTCTCCAACGGTGCCTATCGCGACATGGCCGTGGCCTCGTTGCGCAGCCTCAGCGACACCGACAAGCGCACCCCGGCCCTCAAGCTGTTCGCCGAAGTCGTTGGCAAGCCGACCTTCCCGGCCGATGCGCTGGCTCGCATCAAGAACCAACTGCTCGCCGGCTTCGAGTTCCAGAAGCAGAACCCCGCCAAGCTGGCCAGCAACGAGCTGTTCACACGCCTGTATGGCAGCCACCCGTATGCACACCCCAGCGAAGGCGACGCCAAGAGCCTGCCCGGCCTGAGCATCGAACAGATGCGTGCCTTCCATAAGCGTGCGTATGCTGCCGGCAATGCGGTCATCGCCATCGTCGGCGACCTGTCGCGAAACGAAGCCGAGCAGATCGCCGAACAAATCTCCAGCGCCCTGCCCAAGGGCCCTGCCCTGGCCAAGCCGGCACAGCCAGCCGTGCCCGCGGCTGGCGTGACCCACATCGACTTTCCGTCCAAGCAGACGCAGATGTTCATTGCGCAGCTGGGCATCGATCGCAAGGATCCGGATTTCGCCGCGCTGTCCATGGGCAACCAGATCCTTGGGGGTGGCGCGTTCGGTACGCGGCTGATGAGCGAAGTCCGGGAGAAACGCGGCCTGACCTACGGCGTCTACTCAGCTTTCACCCCGATGCAGGTCCGTGGACCGTTCATGATCAACTTGCAGACCCGCGCCGAACTCGGCGATGGCACCCTGAAGCTGGTGCAGGACATCCTGCGCGACTACCTCAAGACCGGCCCTACTCAGGAAGAACTGGACAACGCCAAGCGTGAACAGGCCGGCAGCTTCCCGCTGTCCAATGCCAGCAATGCGAGCATCGTTGCGCAGCTAGGTGCCACCGGGTTCTATGACATGCCGCTGACCTGGATGGAAGACTTCCTGCAGCAGTCACAGGCGCTGACCGTGGAGCAGGTGAAAACCGCGATGAACAAACACCTGGATGCCGATAAACTGGTGATCGTCACGGCTGGCCCCAAGGTTGCGCAGCAACCCTTGCCGGCCCCCACGGACAAACCCTCCGAGCGACCGCTCGGCGTACCGGAGCATTGATGGCCAGCGTCAAACCCAAGCAACCCCATGGTGGCCAAGGTCACCTGCGCATCATCGGTGGCCAGTGGCGCAGCCGCAAGCTGGGCTTCCCGGAAGCACCCGGCCTGCGCCCAACGCCTGATCGGGTACGCGAAACGCTGTTCAACTGGCTGGCAGCGCACATCGAAGGTGCCAAGGTGCTGGATGCCTTCACCGGCAGTGGTGCCCTGTACCTCGAAGCGCTGTCCCGTGGCGCCAGCATGGCATTGGCGCTGGATGCCAATGCCACCGCCATTTCCAGCCTTCGGCACAATCTGGACCTGCTTGGTTGCGCCACGGGCCAGTTGCTGCAAAGCGATGCGTTGAAGTACCTGGAAACCCAGACTCCGAGCGCATTCGATCTGGTGTTCCTCGACCCACCCTTCCACCAGAACCTGCTGCCGGCGACCTGCACGCTGCTGGAAGAAAAAGGCTGGCTGGCAGAGCGCGCCTGGATCTACACCGAGAGCGAGACACCGCCCTCAGCGTTGCAGATGCCGGCTACCTGGCGCTTGCACCGCGAGAAGAAAGCCGGGCAGGTCTACTACTCTCTGTGGCAGCGTGGCTGACACCGGCTTGTCAGGGCATTCATGTTGAACGCAGCACATCCTCGCTTTCGCCCAGCCCTCGGGCTGGCCAACCCACACCTGCAGACGCTGTGGGGCCCCTTGTGGCGCAAGCAACCGGCGTTGCCGCGCGAGCGGGAGCGTCTGTGGCTGGCGGACGGTGATTTCGTCGACCTCGACTGGCACGGCCCCCACACACCCCATGCCCCGTTGGTGGTGGTACTGCACGGTCTGACCGGATCATCCAACTCGCCCTACGTCGCCGGCCTGCAAAGGCAATTGGGCAAGTACGGGTGTGCAAGCGTGGCGGTCAACTGGCGCGGCTGCTCCGGCGAGCCCAACCTGCTCGCGCAAAGCTACCATTCGGGCGCCAGCGAAGACCTTCAGCACGTACTTGATCACCTGGGCGCACAGAGGCCCCAGGCGCCGCTGTTCGCCGTAGGCTACTCACTGGGCGGCAACATTCTGCTCAAGCACCTGGGCGAAAGCGGGCCGAACAGCCCATTGCAGGCCGCCGTGGCGGTTTCTGTGCCGTTTCGCCTGGACCAGTGCGCCGA
>NZ_DJUS01000151.1:0-7315 GCF_002438365.1 Pseudomonas sp. UBA6276 | reverse complement strand
CTGTAATCAGGCTGTCCACGCCGAAGTCGGCGAGTCTGCGCATCAGCGCAGGCTCGTTGACCGTCCATACCGACACATGCAAACCCTGGCGCTGCGCCTTGAGCAGGCGCTCGGGGGTGCACAGCGTCCAGTTCAGCGCGAGCATTTCGCAGCCATAGCTCTGCGCGACCTTGATCGGATCGAGCCAGGCATATTCGGCCACCAGCCCGCGCGCCACGTCCGGAGTCAATTCCAAGGCCGCGCGCAGCACTTCACGGGAGCTTGAGGTGATGGTGATCCGGTCCAGAAGGTTCATGCGCTGCGCCAGTTCGCGGATGGCCAGAACGGTGGTCGCCGCGCGGGTGCGCGATGCGCTTTTGACTTCCAACTGCCAGTGCTCGAACGGGCACGCCTGGAACAGCTCCTCCAGGCGTGGAATGGGGCAGGGCGACACCCAGCCCGGGCCGCCCTTGCGCGCGTCATAGGTGACCAGCGCCTGGGCATCGTGCTCGACAACCTTGCCGCCGCGCCCGGTGGTGCGCTTGAGGGTCGGGTCATGAATGACCATCAACTCACCGTCTCGGGACAGATGCAGGTCCAGTTCGCATCGACGCACCCCGTGTTCGAGGCACTGATTGAAACTGGCGAGGGTGTTTTCCGGGGCTTCGCCCTTGGCGCCGCGATGGCCGTAGATAAGCGTCACGTTCGCTCCTTGAATGAATAGGTGGGTCAATCGATTGCCGGGGCTTGCCGCTCGCGCGCCTGGCGGCGTTGCAGTTGCTGTCTGTGCAGGATGTAGCGGGCCAGCAGTTGACGCTGGGCATCGCTGATGTCGATGAACTGGGTACCGATCTCGAACTGGTCATCACCCACAGCAGTGCAACTGGTGACGCTTGCCTTGAGCGACAGGCCGAGCGCCTGTGGCATCAGCGCGATGCGCAGGGTCAGGCGCGTGCGCTCGGTCATCGGCTGCTGCTGGAAGAACGCCAGGCCACCTTCGGACAGCACCACCGGACGAGGTTCGCCGATACGCTCCAGCAGGGTCTGCGCGACCAGTTGGCCGAGCAGGTCGATGCGCCGGTTCTGCGCCTTGAGCACAGCCTCCACGGCGCGGTGGGTTTCGCTTAGCTGGCGTAGCAGGTGCTGGGTTTCGAACTCGGCCAGGTGCATTTCACCGAGCAGGTCGAACAGTGGTGACGCATCCTGCAACATGTCTTCACCTGCCGTCTCGACCTCCGGGAGTATGGTGATTTCCAGTGCGATGCGGTCATCGATGCGATAGTATTCGCGGCGATCTTCTTCATCTGATGTCGTCATGACGAACCCGGGGTAGAGGCGATGGTCCGAGTGTAAAGCTGCTCGTCACGCCCTGCCAGCAGGACGTCTCCTCTTTCACCCGAACAAGCCCCGACATGTTCAGACCTCTTTTCGTTTTCATTGGCGCGCGCTACACCCGTGCCAAGCGACGCAATCATTTCGTGTCGTTCATCTCCCTCACCTCGATGATCGGTCTCGCCCTGGGCGTGGTCGTGATGATCGTCGTGCTGTCGGTCATGAACGGCTTTGATCACGAGATGCGTACCCGCGTGCTGGGCATGGTCCCCCACGCTACCGTCGAATCCGGCCAACCCATCGGCGACTGGCCAGCCCTGGCCGCGCAGGTTCGGCAGAATCCGCAGGTGGCGGCGGTCGCGCCGTTCACCCAGATGCAGGGTTTGCTGACCCATGATGGGCAGGTCCAGAAGATTCTGCTCAATGGCATCGATCCTGCCCAGGAGCACAACGTCTCGATCATCGACGCTTTCGTCAAGCAGGGCAGGGTCGATGACCTCAGGCCCGGCGAATTCGGTCTGATGATCGGCGACAAGGCCGCGACCAAGCTGGGCGTCGGTGTCGGCGACAAGGTGACCTTCGTGGCACCGGAAGTCACCGTCACTCCGGCCGGCATGTTCCCGCGCATGAAGCGCTTCACCGTGACCGGCATCTTCCACGTCGGTGCCGGCGAGCTGGACGGCTACCTGGGCCTGGCCAACCTCGAAGACCTGGGCAAGCTGCACCGCTGGAAAGCCGGCGAGGTGCAAGGCTTGCGTCTGAAGTTCGAGGACCTGTTCCAGGCGCCGCGTGTGTCCTGGCAGATCGCCCAGCAGCTGGGCGACCAGACCTACTATGCCCGCGACTGGACCCGCACCCACGGCAATCTCTATCAGGCCATCGGCATGGAAAAAGCCATGATCGGCCTGCTGTTGCTGCTGATCGTCGCCGTGGCCGCGTTCAATATCATTTCCACACTGGTGATGGTGGTCAACGACAAGAAGGGCGACATCGCCATTCTGCGCACCCTGGGCTCGACGCCGGGGCAGATCATGCGCATCTTCATGGTCCAGGGCACGGTGATCGGCGTGGTCGGCACCTTGATCGGCGCCGCTGTCGGCATTCTCGCGGCCTTGAACGTGAGCGCCGCCATTGCCTTGCTGGAAAAGGCCATCGGCCACAAGTTTCTCAACGCCGATGTGTACTTCATCGATTACCTGCCGTCGCAACTCATGGCCAACGATGTGTTCATGGTCTGCGGCGCGGCGTTGGTCCTGAGTTTCCTCGCCACCTTGTATCCGGCCTGGCGCGCTGCGCGTACCCAGCCGGCGGAGGCGTTACGTTATGAGTGAGTCGGGCATGAGTGAACAAGCAGTATTGAGTTGTCGCAACCTGGGCAAGTCCTACGAGGAAGGCCCGGAATCCGTGGTGGTGCTGGACAATCTGCAACTGGAGCTGCACGCCGGTGAGCGAGTGGCCATCGTCGGCAGTTCCGGGTCGGGCAAGAGCACCCTGCTCAACATGCTCGGCGGGCTCGATACGCCCAGCCGCGGCAGTGTCTGGCTGGCCGGGGAAGAACTCTCTGCATTGAACGAGCGGGCCCGTGGCCTGCTGCGCAACCGCGCTCTGGGGTTCGTCTACCAGTTCCACCATCTGTTGCCCGAATTCACCGCGCTGGAAAACGTCTGCATGCCGCTGCTGATCGGCAAGACTGCGATCCCCGAGGCCAGGCAGCGTGCCACCGCGTTGCTGGAGCGTGTCGGCCTGGGCCATCGGTTGCAGCACAAGCCTGCCGAGCTGTCGGGGGGTGAGCGTCAGCGCGTGGCGATTGCCCGTGCCCTGGTGAACACGCCTGGCCTGGTCATGCTCGACGAGCCCACCGGCAACCTCGACCACCACACGGCGCAAGGCATTCAGGACCTGATGCTCGAACTCAGCGTATCGCTGCGCACCGCGTTTCTGGTGGTCACCCACGATCTGAACCTGGCACGACAGATGGACCGCGTGCTGCGCCTGGAAGATGGCCGTCTGGTGCCGATCTAGCTTCTTTTTTCTAACGGGTTACCTCTGCATGTTCAGACCCTTGTCAATCTTCGTCGGCTTGCGCTACACCCGCGCCAAGCGTCGCAAGAACTTCATTTCGTTCATCTCCATGACGTCGATGATCGGCCTTGCCCTGGGCGTGCTCGCGATGATCGTGGTGCTGTCGGTGATGAACGGCTTCCAGCGCGAAATGAGCTCACGCATTCTGGGCATGGTGCCTCATGCCATGATCCAGGGCGTGAAACCGCTGGACGACTGGCGGCCGGTGGCTGCCGCAGCCATGAAAAACCCCGAGGTCCTGGCGGCCGTGCCGTTCACCGAACTCGACGGCATGCTCTCGTACAAGGGCATGATGCAGCCGATCCAGATCAGCGGTGTCGATCCGGCTCGCGAAGGTGAGGTGTCGATCGTCGCCGATCACATCGTCCAGGGGCGTCTGGACGACCTCAAGCCCGGTGAGTTCGGCGTTGTCATCGGCGAGATCACGGCCAGGCGCTTCCGCTTGAACGTGGGCGACAAGATCACCCTCATCGTGCCGGAAGTCAGCACTGCACCCGGTGGCATCACCCCGCGCATGCAGCGCCTCAACGTGGTGGGGGTGTTCAAGGTCGGCGCCGAACTGGACGGCTCCATGGGCCTGATCAACGCGGCGGATGCGGCCGAGATGCAGCGCTGGCAGCCGGGTCAGGTGCAGAGCGTGCGGCTCAAGCTGAAAGACCTGTACACGGCCCCTGAAGTCAGCGCCGCCATCGTCAAGGGCTTGGGCACGGGCTACAGGGCCGACGACTGGACCCACACCCAGGGCAGCCTGTTCAGCGCGATGAAGATGGAGAAGACCATGATCGGGCTGCTGTTGCTGATGATCGTCGCGGTGGCGGCGTTCAACATCATTGCCACCTTGATCATGGTAGTGAACGACAAGGGCGCGGATATCGCCATCCTGCGCACCATCGGCGCCACGCCGCGGCAGATCATGGGCATCTTCATCGTCCAGGGCACGGTGATCGGCGTCGCCGGTACGGTGATCGGGGGCGTGCTGGGCGTGATCGCTGCGATCAACGTCAGCACCATCGTCGGCTGGCTGGAGCGCGTCACTGGGCAGCACATCTTCACCTCGGACGTGTACTTCATCAGCAACCTGCCATCGGAGCTGCAGGCGGGTGATGTCATGCTGATCTGCGGGGCAGGGCTGGCGTTGAGCTTTCTCGCGACCCTCTATCCTGCCTATCGGGCCTCGCAGATCGAGCCTGCGCACGCCTTGCGTTACGAATGAGCCATGGCAACGGTGGCGCGGTCCTGTGACCGCGCCACCGTTGCCATGCAGGGCGGCGGCAAATTCGCTAGACTGATGCCGTTCATTCAGTCAGGTTTATGTCATGCACCCCGCAGCCGAACATTCCCCGCTGGGCAAGTCCAGCGCGTACGTTTCCACCTACACCCCCTCCTTGCTGTTTCCCATTCCTCGCGCCGCGAAATGGGCCGAACTGGGCCTGAGCGCCGACACGCTGCCCTATACGGGTGTGGATGTATGGAACTGCTTCGAGCTTTCCTGGCTGCTGCCTTCGGGCAAACCGGTGGTGGCCATCGGCGAGTTCAGCATTCCGGCAGATTCGCCGAACATCATCGAATCCAAGTCGTTCAAGCTGTACCTGAACTCGTTGAACCAGACGCCGTTCGCCTCGGTGGACGCGCTCGAGAAGGTGCTGGTGCAGGACCTGTCTGGCGCTGCCGGCAAGCCGGTGGGCGTCAAGGTGCGGCGGCTGGAGGAGGTGGAGGCCGAAGGCGTGGTCAGCCTGCCGGGGGTGTGCATCGATGATCTGGATATCACGGTCAGCAGCTACGATCACCCGCAGCCCGAACTGCTGCGTTGCGATCCGGCCAGGATTGTCGAGGAGTCCCTGCACAGCCATCTGATGCGGTCCAACTGCCCGGTCACCAGTCAACCGGACTGGGGCAGTGTGTGTATTACCTACACCGGCGCCGCGCTGGACCACGCCAGCGTGCTGGCCTACCTGGTCAGCTTCCGCCAGCATTCGGATTTCCACGAGCAGTGCGTGGAGCGGATCTTCACTGATCTGCAGCGGCTGCTGCAGCCGCAGAAGCTGACCGTGTACGCCCGCTATGTGCGGCGCGGCGGCCTGGACATCAACCCCTACCGCAGCACCGAAGCACTGGATTTCGCCAACGGTCGACTCGTGCGCCAGTAACGCGGCGATTCAACAGCCGCTGGGAACGGCGGCTGTAGGGGTAACGCGCTCAGATGCCGATGTTGCCGAGGGTCTGGACAATGTTGCGCAACGCGCCGGCTACGCCTGGGTGATCGACTTCGAAGCGCTCCACGGCCAGGTTCACGTTGTCGGCGACCGAATTGTCGGCGGTGGCGTTTTCCAGTTCCATGCGCGCCTTGATCTGTTCCATCAAGGCGCGCATGTCTTCGCGCTCCTCGAGCGACAGCGTCTGGTTCTTGTCCAGTTGCTCGCGCAGTTCATCGAGCTGTTCTTGCAATTCGCGGGCTGGCATGACGTTCTCCTTGAGTGATAGGCACTTACATGGACCGCACCCGGTGCGCAAAGGTCCGTATCGACCCTGTCTGATTCGCGGTTGGCAGGGTTGCGAACCCGTCCGCGAGTGAACTTGAGGGCAAGCCGGAAGTCTGGCATGGGTACGTTCAGAACCTGGCATCCTCCTGCGATCGCAAGTGCACTGCCTAATCGGGTCTGGACGCCTTATACTGGCTCACAAATTTTTGGACGGTCGCCTGCGACCGAATCGTATCTCAAGGAGTAACCTGTATGCGTCTGACCGGTTCAGCTGTGATAGACCGAGTGGCTGGAGCCTGTCTGCTCCTTGGACTTGCTGTGGCCCCCATGGTCGCCCAGGCTGCGGAAGAAGATCCATGGGAGCCAGTCAACCGTGCGATCTTCCGGGTCAACGACACCCTGGACACCTATGCACTCAAGCCTCTGGCTCAGGGCTACCAGTGGATCACCCCGCAGTTTCTGGAAGACGGCATCCATAACGTGTTCAGCAACATCGGCGATGTCGGCAACCTGGCCAACAACGTCATGCAGCTCAAGCCTGCGGCGGCCGGTACCGATACGGCGCGCTTGATCTTCAATACCACCTTCGGCCTGTTCGGCTTCTTCGACGTGGGCACCAAGATGGGCCTGCAGCGCAGCGACGAAGATTTCGGCCAGACCCTGGGATACTGGGGTGTGAGCAGCGGACCCTACGTGGTTCTGCCCCTGCTGGGCCCAAGCACCGTCCGCGATGCGTTCGCCAAGTACCCCGACACCTACACCTCGCCGTACCGCTACATCGACCATGTACCGACCCGCAACACGACACTGGGCGTGAACGTGGTCGATACCCGCGCCAGCCTGCTGTCGGCGGAAAAGCTCATCAACGGCGACAAGTACATCTTCCTGCGCAATGCCTATCTGCAGAACCGCGAGTTCCGCGTCAAAGATGGCCAGGTGGAAGACGATTTTTAATTGTAACCAGGCATGAAAAAGGCGACCCGAGGGTCGCCTTTTTCATGCCCTGCATTCACTCCATGCTGAGCGTATGCAGGCCTATGGTCTGCGCGCCTTCGTGCCCCGAATCTTCCACGCGTATCACTTCTGCCTGAACATTGAGGTCGGTGAGGGTAGGGTGATTCGAGGGCAGATGGACGCTGACCTGATCCCCGACCCGCAACTGGGTGCGGGCTTCCAGCTGCATACCGGTGCTCGAAAGATCCTTGCATACGGCGGGAACTACAACGTCGCCAACCCGAAGGTCGACCTGGGCATCCACGGTCATGCGGATGAAATCACGTTTCTCACTGTAGTCACGATCATTGACGCTCATGGCTTGTCCTTCGATCTGGTTGCTATTATTGACGTTTTTATAACCAAGGGTAATTTGCCGGGCGAGCCGCTCTGGCTCGTGTCGCAACACCCTTGAAACGCTTGCCGGATGGGAGTACCGTCTGCGCCTT
>NZ_DJUS01000025.1:17478-25891 GCF_002438365.1 Pseudomonas sp. UBA6276 | reverse complement strand
TCGACCTGGCGCTGATCAACACCAACTACGCCCTGGAAGCCAAGCTGGATCCGTCCAAGGATGCGTTGTTCATCGAAGGCAACGACTCGCCCTACGTGAACATTCTGGTGGCACGCCCGGACAACAAGGACTCGCCGGCCATGCAGAAACTGGCCGCCGCGCTGCACAGCCCCGAGCTCAAGCAGTTCATCACCGAGAAATACAAGGGCGCGGTGCTGCCCGCTTTTTAAGCCCGTGACAGGTCGAGTGTGAGCTCGACCTTCCATTCTCAATCAATCGCCCGCGACCAGCCCCGGAAGCTGGGCGATCATCTTCGCATTGTCGATCGGCCCGCGAATGAACCCCCGCTGGCGCCCATCCGGCCCGATCAACGCCAGGTTGGCGCTGTGCTCCACCAGGTAATTGGGCTTGCGCGTGTCGGCGGGGATGAACGGAATGCTGATGGCGCTGGCCAAGGTCTGCAAGGTCTCGACCGGCGCGACCCACCCTTCGAAGCCTGCCTTGAAATAACCCAGGTACTGCTTGAGCCGCTCGGGGGTGTCGCGGTGCGGGTCGACACTGATCAGCACCACCTGCAAGCGCTCGCGCGTGGTGTTGGGCAGCTGTTGCTGCACGTCGCGCAGGTTGGCCAGGGTGGTCGGGCAGATATCCGGGCAGAACGTGTAGCCGAAGAACAGCAGCGACCACTTGCCCCTGAGCTGGTCGACGTGAACGGGGGCGCCGTCCTGGTCGGTCATCTGCAGCGCAGGCATCGCGCGACTCTGGGCCAACAGGATGATCCCTGCATCGACCAGTGCGGCGCGGTTGGGTTGGCTCTGCCGGGTGAGCAGGTGGTGAACGCTCAATCCGATCAGCAAGGCAAGGGCACCGGCAACGATGAAGACGATTTTCTGCGCTTTTGTCATGAGTCTGGGGTCAATGCACGTAAGAGGGGCGACGTTATCAGGCGAGCCATGAGGAGGGTAGTGGTTCGCGTCGTTATGAAATGTGTCCCGACTATGACAAATGCGTCTTAGCCTTCCCGATGGGCCAGCTATCGTTCCCACTTCACTTTCGTGACACCCGCCTGGAGCCTTCATGAACACCGCCGCATTGCGCGAGCAGATCCAACGTGCCACCGAACACGAGGCCGCTTCCGGCCAGCTGCAGCAGCGCCTGGAAAAGCAGCTGCCGCAGCTGCACCCGTCCATCGACATCGCTGAAGGCAACGACACCGCCCTGTGGCGCTTCGTCAGCGCCTACATCGATGAAGTCCCGCAACTGCTCGACGCCGCCAGCGAGGTGGCGGTCAAGGCGGGTATCCAATCGCAGATCGATCCGGTGCTGAAGATTGCCGAAGAATACTTCCTGCAACCGCCCGGCATTCTCGCGGACCATCCAGGCATGGATGGCCTGCTCGATGAAGCCTACCTGGCGCATCGCCTGGTAGAGGAAATCAACGATCTGTACATCCGTCACCTCGGCCAGCCGCTGATACCGCTGGACATGACCGTGGCCAACCTGATCGCCCACCAGTTGATCGGTGAAACCTTCGCCAACGAGTTGGACGAGGTCGTGCACCATTCGGTGGACCAGATGCTGTGCGATGAAAGCTTCGAGCTGCCGTCGGTGCAAGCCTACCGCGACAAGCTGATCAGCCCCGAGACCGGGGCAGCATGGAAACAGTGGCCGTGCATGTCACGGCGCCTGGGGATTGGCCTGGACTTGAATGCAACCTCGCAGGCTGCGACAGGACCTGGCGAGCACTAGTCGCCAAGCCCTGCAGAGCGCTTCCCGATTGCCGGGTCAGCTGCCGAAGCCTGCGCTGGTCCGCAGTTGACCTTCGATGCGCCGCTTGAGGCCGCGGCTTTCGATGATCATCCGCGAGCCCTTGCTCTGATTCGCGCGGCCCCAGTCCTCCAGCAGTTCCAGGCAGGAGTGGTCGATGTAGGTCAGGCCAGCAAGCGGCACATGGACAATCGTACCTTCCGGAATGCTCGCCAATGCCTTGGTCAGCGCCGGGACCTTGAGAAAGGTTGCCGAGCCCACCATGCGCAACTCCACCTCACCAGGGGCCTGGTCGACCAGGGTGATCTTCAGGCGCGCCGCCTTGAAGGCCAGCTTCAGCAGGGTCAGGGCGAAGCCCAGCAGCACACCGGTAAGCAGGTCGGTGAAGACGATCGCCAGGGCCGTGGCCGCGTAGGTGAACATCGGCATGCGACCGTAGCGGCCCAGGCCCTTGAAGGCCTTGAAGTCGACCAGCTTGACGCCGGTGAAGACCAGCACGCCCGCTAGGCTTGCCACCGGGATGCTCTGCAACAGGCTGGACAGCAGGACGACGAAACCGAGCAGCCAGACACCGTGCAGGATCGCCGACAGACGGGTCTGCGCGCCGGCCTGGACGTTGGCCGAACTGCGCACGATCACACCGGTCATCGGCAGTGCGCCGAGGATGCCGCACAGCATGTTGCCCACACCTTGCGCCGACAGTTCGCGATCGAAATCCGAACGCTGGCCATTGTGCATGCGATCCACCGCAGCCGCTGACAGCAACGTCTCGGCACTGGCGATGAAGGCCACGGCAATGGCGGCGATCAACAGGGCCGGATCGGCCAGGTTGAGCAGGTCGGCGGGGCGCAGCCAGTCGATGGCTTCAGCCAGGTTCGCCGGCACTTCGACACGCTTGACCGGCATGGCGAAGAACAGGCTCAGCCCGGTGGCCAGCCCGACGCCCAGCAGTGCACCGGGAACGAAGCGCAACTTTTGCGGACGCAGCTTTTCCCAGGCGTACATGACGGCGATGGTCAGCAGGCCCAACAACCCGGCTTGCCAGCCCAGCCCGCCACCGATGCTGGGCATGGCCTGGCCGACGACCGCAGGAAATTCGATCAGGTTGCTCAGACCCGAAGGCTGCGGCGCCCGGTCGAGCATGACGTGGACCTGAGACAAGACAATCAGCACGCCGATACCGGCCAGCATGCCGTAGACCACCGCCGGCGCCGTGACGCGGAACCAGCAACCGAGCTTGAAACGCCCGGCCAACAGTTGCAGCAGACCAGCCAGCAGCAGGATGGGGCCGAGCATGGCCATGCCGTGCTGGCGAACCAGTTCGAAGACCAGCACGGCCAGGCCGGCGGCCGGGCCACTGACCTGCAACGGCGAGCCGGCCAGGAAGCCGACCACGATACCGCCGATGATGCCGGTGATCAGGCCTTTGGAGGGCGGCATTCCCGAGGCGATGGCAATACCCATGCACAACGGCAGCGCGACCAGAAATACCACGACCGAGGCGAGCAACTCGCGCGGCAACACCGCTTTCATGTGTGCAATATTCACGTTCAATCTCCTGCAAGCATTCAAGCGAGCCGGGCCACTCTTTTCGACAGGCAGCAGTGTGCCTGCCCAATCCCCTGTAGCCCAACCGGCGCGGCGGTTACAGGTGGATTCGGCAAGCAATCGTTGAGGTGTGCTGTCGACAGATGATGGCCAGGCAGGCCCTGTCAAACGGACGCCACGGCGACCTAGAAGCGGCCCTTGGGCGTGGCGCTAGGCGTCGTGGTCGTTCTGTCGAGCGGACGGAAGCAGTCCTGCTCGGCGTCGTAGGCCTTGATTTCGCTGGTTTCGATGTTGTAGATCCAGCCATGGATAAACAACTGGCCACTGGCCATGCGCGAGGCCACCGATGGGTGGGTGCGTAGGTGCTGCAGCTGGGAGATGACGTTTTCTTCGGTCAGCACTTTCATGCTTTCGGCTTCGTTGGCGCAGTTGCAGTTGTCTTCGACCACGGTGCGGGCCACTTCCGAGTGGCGCAGCCAGGCCTTGACGGTTGGCATCTTTTCCAGCGAAGCGGGGTTGAGTACGGCGCGCATGGCGCCGCAGTCGGAGTGGCCGCAGACGATGACGTGCTGCACGCCCAGGGCCAGGATGGCGTATTCCAGCGCGGTGGAAACGCCACCGTTCATTTGTCCGTAGGGCGGTACGACGTTACCCACGTTTCGAGTAACGAACAGGTCGCCGGGAGAGCTTTGGGTGATGAGTTCGGGGACGATGCGCGAGTCGGCGCAGGTGATGAACATGGCCCGCGGTGCTTGTGCGGTAGCAAGCTTCTTGAACAACTCTTGTTGCTGAGGGAAGACGTCATGATGGAAATGCAGAAAGCCGTCGACGATCTGTTTCAGGGAGGCTTCAGCCGTATCGGCATGGCTCGGTGTAGGATCCTTGTCGCTCATGATTCATCCTCTTGCTGGATTTGAGATGGTTCCCAGTTTACCGGGTAAAAATTCCCACAGCTCACGGCTGGACGAGACGATTTACATAGGATTATGACTTGTGAGTCATTTGTCACTAACGTTACCGGTGAAAACTTAACTGAACCTGAATCGAGCGCTCTATTGTGCGGGGATGGGAGTTGTCGAGACGATGGACGGCGTCCCTGTAGCAGCGGCGCGAGTCGCGTCCGGCTTCACCGCGTTCGCCCAGATGCACCGCTTAAACCGCCGACGCGGCTTGCGCCGCTGCTACATAAGATTCAAGTCGTCTGCATGGCGGCAGCAGAACTGTGGGAGCGGGCTCTGCCCGCGAAGCAGCCGCCGCGGTATGCCTGAGCCACCGCATGCTCCGTTTCGCGGGCAGAGACCCGCTCCCACAGGGTCGATACGTGGCTTAGCGCACCAGGCAGGGGCGCTTGTTATCGAATTTCCAGTCTGAAATCAGGTATTGCATGGCAATGCCGTCATCCCGCGCGCCCAGGCCCTTGGTCTTGTACAGCTCGTGGGCCTTGGCCACTTCGTCCATGTCGATGTCCACGCCCAGGCCCGGCTTGGCGGGCACTTTGACGAAGCCATCGATGATCTGCAACGGCTCCTTGGTCAGGCGCTGGCCGTCCTGCCAGATCCAGTGCGTGTCGATCGCGGTGATCTCGCCCGGTGCCGCAGCGGCCACCTGGGTGAACATCGCCAGCGAAATATCGAAATGGTTGTTGGAGTGCGAGCCCCAGGTCAGCCCCCAGTCGTTGCACATCTGCGCCACTCGCACCGACCCCTGCATGGTCCAGAAATGCGGGTCGGCCAGCGGGATGTCCACCGACTGCAATTGAATGGCGTGCCCCATCTCGCGCCAGTCGGTGGCAATCATGTTGGTGGCGGTGGGCAGGCCCGTGGCACGGCGGAATTCGGCCATGACTTCACGTCCCGAATAGCCGTTTTCCGCACCACAGGGGTCTTCGGCGTAGGCCAGCACATGGTGCTGATCACGGCACAGGCTGATCGCTTCTTTCAGTGACCAGGCACCGTTGGGGTCCAAAGTGATGCGCGCGTCAGGGAAACGCTCGGCCAGTGCCGTCACCGCCTCGATTTCCTCGGCACCGCGCAGCACGCCGCCCTTGAGCTTGAAGTCGTTGAAGCCGTACTTGGCCTTGGCCGCTTCGGCCAACCGCACCACCGCCTCGGGGGTCATTGCCTTTTCGTGACGCAGGCGGCTCCAGTCATCAGCGGCGTCCGGCTCGCTGCGATAGGCCAGGTCGGTCTGGCCACGATCGCCCACATAGAACAGGTAGCCGAGCATCTTCACCGCATCGCGTTGCTGGCCTTCACCGAGCAGCGCTGCCACCGGCACCTCCAGAAACTGCCCGAGCAGGTCGAGCAGGGCGGCCTCCATGGCCGTCACGGCATGGATGGTGATGCGCAGGTCGAACGTCTGCAGACCACGGCCTGCACTGTCGCGAGCCGCAAAGGTGGTGCGCATGCGGTTGAGGATCTGCTGGTACTGGCCGATGGGCTGGCCCACCACCAGGCTGCGGGCGTCTTCCAGGGTCTCGCGAATGCGCTCGCCCCCGGGCACCTCGCCAACCCCGGTGTTGCCGGCGCTGTCCTTGAGAATCACGATGTTGCGGGTGAAGAACGGGCCGTGGGCACCGCTGAGGTTGAGCAGCATGCTGTCGTGCCCGGCAACCGGAATGACTTGCAGGCTGGTGACGATGGGGGCGTTGTGCGTGGTCATGTCGTTTTCCTTGTCATTGAATCCACGCCAGGCGCTGCAGGGGCCTGGCGAAAACGGTACAGGGGATCGCGCTGGTCAGAGCGGTCGCGCCTGCACGGGTTCGGCGATGCCGCTCACGGGTTTGCCGGGCTTGGGCTGCGTACGGGCGAAGAACACCACGATCGCGGCCAGCACCGATGTCGCGGCCAGGCCGTACAGCCCGCCCTGGATCGAGCCGGTGCTCTGCTCCAGGAAACCGAAGGTGGCCGGCGCGACGAAGCCGCCCAGGTTACCCACAGAGTTCACCAGTGCGATCACCGCCGCGGCAATGCGCGCGTCCAGGTAGGCCTGGGGAATGGGCCAGAACAGCGAGGACGCCGACTTGAAGCCGATGGCGGCGAAGCACACGGCCACGAAGGCAAACACCGGGCCGCCCGTGGTGGAAAGGAACATGCCGGCGGCGGCGATCAGCAGCGCTGTGGCCACCCAGGCCTGCTGGAACTTGAACTTGCCCGACAGCGCGGCAAACGCGTACATGGCGATGATCGAGATCAGCCAGGGTATCGAATTGAGGAAGCCCACCTGCAGGTCATCCAGACCGCCCATTTTCTTGATGATGCTGGGCAGCCAGAAGGTGGCGGCATAGATGGTCAGCTGGATGCAGAAGTAGATCAGGCAGAACAGCAGGATCTGGCGATCCTTGAGCAGCGTGCCCAAGGTCGGCTTGACGGTGTGCATGGCATCGCGTTCACGCTGTTCGCGATCGATCTCGCCCACCAGCGCGTCTTTCTCCTCCAGGGTCAGCCATTTGGCGTCGTGGACCTTGGAATCCAGCCAGAACCAGACGAAGAAGCACAGCAGCACCGAAGCCAGGCCTTCGATCAGGAACATCCACTGCCAGCCGTGCATCCCCAAGCCTTCGATCTGCAACAGCGCACCGGCCAGGGGTCCGGAAATCAGCGAGGCCAAGGCCGAGCCGCTGAGGAAGATGGCAATCGCCTTGCCACGCTCGACGCCAGGCAACCAGCGGGTGAAGTAGTAGATCACGCCAGGGAAGAAGCCGGCTTCGGCGATCCCCAGCAGGAAGCGCAGGATGTAGAAGTGGGTTTCGTTCTGAATGAACGCCATCATCGTGGCGACGATGCCCCAGGTGAACATGATCCGCGTCAGCCAGACCCGTGCGCCGACTTTCTGCAACAGCATGTTGGATGGCACTTCGAACAGTGCATAGCCGATGAAGAACAGCCCGGCACCGAAGCCATAGGCCGCCGCGCCGATGCCCAGGTCATGCTCCAGGTGCGTGCGCACGAAGCCGATGTTGACCCGATCGATGTAGTTGACGATGAACATGATGACGAACAGCGGGAGTACGTGACTCTTCACTTTCGAGACGGCGCGGGCCAGGACGGCATCGCCGGTTGCAACGTTTGAATTGCTCACAATTCAAATCTCCCACTGATTGTTTTTATGCGGGTAGTTTCTGTGTCGATCGGCAGCTGCGTGCTCGGTCGGCAGACATCATACAACTAGATATTCGTTGAACTCAACGTATGCAGGGCCAACCAATCTGCCATTCGTCGTTGTCATACATCTTTTTCAGCGTTGTCGATGCTGTTGTTGAACGGTCGGCGTCATCCTGTGGCTGGTCCGGCAGCGCCCGGAAGATGCTCGCAAGGTATGATCGGTTTTTTCGTCCGGGAGCCTCATCGATGTCGAAGCGACCAAACAGCCTGGCCCATGGGCTGGTCGAGGCCTTGAGCCAGCAGATCCGCCTGGGCACCCTGGCGCCGGGTGCCAAGCTGCCGTCGGAGGGCGCTATCGTCGCCGAGCACGGCGTTAGCAGAACCGTGGTGCGCGAAGCCTTGTCACGGTTGCAGGCATCGGGTCTGGTGGAAACCCGGCATGGGGTGGGGACGTTCGTGCTGCAGCGCGAGCCGGCCCATGGCCTGCGCTTGAACGTCGACACGGCGCTCAGTGTGCGCGGCATTCTCGAGTTGCGTCTGGGATTGGAGACTCAGGCGGCCGCCCTGGCAGCCAAGCGCCGCAGCGAGTCTCAACTGCAACGCATGCGCAAGGCGCTGGACGACTATCAGCGCTCGCTGGCCAACAACGACAGCTGCGTGGAGGAAGACAAGCGCTTTCACCTGCTGATCGCCGAGGCAACGGGTAATACGTATTTCACCGACATCATGCAGCACCTGGGTGATGCGATGATTCCGCGCACTCGGCTCAACGCGCTGGAGAAGGGCGATGCCGATCTTTCCCAGCTGGGGCAGGTGGCGAACCTGGAACATGAAGCGATCTACCAGGCGATTCGTAAGCAGGATGCCGATGCGGCACGGGCGGCGATGTGGCTGCATTTGAGCAACAGCCGTGATCGTTTCAATGCGGATTGAGGAGGCCTTTTTACTGGAGGGTGTCGGTGAGGGCCCCTTCGCGGGCAGAGGGCTCGCCGCCC
>NZ_DJUS01000025.1:0-17440 GCF_002438365.1 Pseudomonas sp. UBA6276 | reverse complement strand
ACAAGGCTGGGATTGAGGGGGGTCTTTTTACTGGAGGGGGTCAGTGAGGGCCTCTTCGCGGGCAGAGACCCGCTCCCACAGGTATGCGAACTCTTGAACAACCTGTGGGAGCGGGTCTCTGCCCGCGAAGAGGCCGCCAGCCATGATCAATGGCTGGTGGACTGCCCCAGGTCATCGCCGGAGGTGTGCTTCATGTCGTCGCCGCGCATCTGCTTGACGTCGTCGGCCGACACCGTCGAGCCCTGATTGCCCCAGCTGGTGCGGATGAAGTTCACCACATCAGCCACTTCCTGATCGGACAGGCGCCAGGCGAAGCCGGGCATGGTGAAGGTCGACGGCGCCGTGTGCGTGGCCGGCAACGTGCCACCTGCCAGCACGATATGGATCAGCGAACTGGCATCCTCGGTCTGCAGCACCGGGTTGCCAGCCAAGGCCGGGAACACACGGGTGTAGCCCTGGCCATCGGTCCGATGACAGGCCGCGCAGTTGTCGATGTACACCCCGGCACCGACCTTGCTGTCGTCTCCCTTCCACAGTGCGTCAGACACACGTGCGTCGTATTCATGGGGCTTGTCGGCACGGTCCACCGCCGGCAGCGTCTTCAGGTATCGAGCGATGGCCGTGAGGTCTTCATGGGTCATGTACTGCATGCTGTGCTCGACCACATCGCTCATGCCGCCGAACACCGCACTGCGATCGCTGCGGCCGGTCTTGAGAAACTGCACCAGTTGCTCCTCGCTCCAACTGCCCAGACCGTCCTTGTGATCGCCGCGCAGGCTCTTGGCGATCCAGCCTTCGAGCGGTGCGCTGCCAGCCAGGAAGTCGGCGTTGTCGCCGGCGCTCAGGGCCTTCTCCTGCATGGTGATCGCCCGTGGGGTATGGCAGGCGCCACAGTGCCCAAGCCCTTCGACCAGGTAGGCGCCGCGGCTGATCACCGGATCGGAGCCCGGCGGCGGCTGATAGGCGCTGACCGGAGGGGCGAACAGTCCGCGCCAGATCGCCAGCGGCCAGCGCATGCTCAGTGGCCAGGGAATGTCGGTCGGCTTGTTTGGTTCGGCCACCGGCGCCACGCCCTTCATGAAGTAGGCGTACAGGGCGTGCATGTCGGCGTCGCTGACCCGTGCATAAGACGGGTAGGGCATGGCCGGATACAGGCTGCTGCCGCTCTTGCCGATGCCGTGGCGCACGGCCTTGTCGAAGTCTTCGAAGCTGTAGTTGCCGATGCCGTCGCTGTGCGGCGTGATGTTGGTCGAGTAAACCGTGCCGATCGGCGTCTCCATGCCCAACCCGCCGGCGAACGGCGCACCGCCCTTGGCGGTATGGCAGGCCACGCAGTCACCGGCACGGGCCAGGTAACGGCCCTGCTCGATCAGGGCGTCGTCGGACTCTGCGGCCCTGGCCGGCAGGCTGGTCAACAGACTGGCGAGCAGGGTCAGCGCAGCGATCTGGATAACGTTCATCTCTGCGCTCCTTATGCCTGCACCAGCGGGCCTGGGTTCTTCAGGTACTGCTCGCGAATGGCCCGTGCCGACCAGTAGGTCAGTGCCGCCACCAGGCCGGTGGGGTTGTAGCCCAGCCCCTGGGGAAAGGCCGAGGCGCCTGGAACGAACACGTTGTGCACATCCCAGCACTGCAGGTAGCGGTTGATCGCACTGGTCTTGGGATCGGTGCCCATGATCGCGCCACCGTTAAGGTGGGTGGTCTGGTAGGAGGCGGTATTGAAATGCTCGCCGACCTTCTTGCCCAGCAAGGCAATGGTCTTGGGGTTCATGGCCTGGGCGACCTTGCTCATTTTCTCGACCATGAAGCGGTTCATCTTGATGTCGTTTTCCTGCCAGTCGAAGGTCATGCGCAGCAACGGCAGGCCATAGGCATCGCGGTACACCGGATCCAGATCCAGGTAGTTGCCGCGGTAAGATTGATGGGCGCCGTGGGCGTCCATCGACACCTGATGGGTGTAGTAGTCGGCGGTGGCCTTCTTCCAGGCGCTGCCCCAGGCTGGCGTGCCCGGTGGATTGGCCGTGCCGGCGATGGGTCGGCTGCCGGCCTGGTTGACCCACATCGGCGAGCCGCCGACGAAGCCATGAGGTCCGTGGTCGAAGTTGTCGGCATTGAAGTCGTCGAACGCCACACCGTTGCCACCGGCGCCGATGAAGTTGTTGGTGTGGGTGTCCTTGTCGAAGAAGGCCTTGATGGTGGCCATGTTCTGGTAGGCGAAGTTCTTGCCGACCACACCTTCGCCGGTCTTGGGATCGTAGGGCTTGCCGATACCGGAAAGCAGCATCAGGCGCACGTTGTTGAACTGGAACGCACCGAGAATCACCAGGTCCGCCGGCTGCTCGACTTCACGCCCCTGGGCATCGACGTAGGTCACGCCGGTCGCCTTGCGCTTGGTGCTGTCCAGATTGACCCGCAGTACATGGGCGTTGGTGCGCAGCTCGAAGGTTTCGACCTGGCGCAACGCCGGCAGGATGTTCACGTTCGGTGACGCCTTGGAATACATGTAGCAGACATAGCCGCTGCAGAAACCGCAGAAGTTGCAGGGGCCCATCTGCGCACCATAGGGGTTGGTGTACGGCCCCGATGTATTGGCCGACGGCAGATTGTACGGCTTGTAACCGACCTCGGCGGCGGCCTTCTGGAACAGCTGCGCCGAAACGGTGTTCTTCTGCGAGGCCAGCGGGAACGGGTTGGAACGATCCGGTGCATAGGGGTTGCCACCCTTGCCTTCGCCGACCCGCACGCCGTTCACCGTCCAGGCCTGACCCGAGGTGCCGAAGACTTTTTCGGCGAAATCGAAGAACGGTTCCAACTCTTCATAGCTGACACCGAAGTCCTGGATGGTCATGTCCTTGGGGATGAACTGCTTGCCGTAGCGCTCCTCGTAGTGGCTGCGCATGCGCAGTTCCATGGGATCGACACGGAAGTGCACGCCCGACCAATGCAGACC
This sequence comes from Pseudomonas sp. UBA6276, assembly GCF_002438365.1. Lineage (NCBI taxonomy): Bacteria > Pseudomonadati > Pseudomonadota > Gammaproteobacteria > Pseudomonadales > Pseudomonadaceae > Pseudomonas > Pseudomonas sp. UBA6276. The sequence continues at coordinate 14,490 of NZ_DJUS01000025.1, read as the reverse complement.
GGCGCCGCCGACACCCTTGCCCGGCAGAAACGCACCCAACTGGCGGTTGGGCAGTGCAACGTCGTTGACGCTGTGGCGGATGGTCACGGTTTCTTTGGAGATGTCCTGAAACAGCTTCTTGCGCACGCTGTAGGTCAACTCGTCGATCACCTGTGGATAACTGCCGTCCGGGTAGGTGTCCTGCATCGGGCCGCGCTCCAGCGCTACCACGTTGAGACCTGCCTCGGTGAGTTCCTTGGCCATGATCGCGCCTGTCCAGCCGAACCCGACGATGACCGCGTCGACTTTCTTCATTACCGTTGTCATGTCAGGCCCTCTCGCCGCGAATCGATACAGCCGGGAAGGGGTATTGCTCGTTGCGTTCCACCCAATCCATGAAGTCGGCGCGTGCGCCGGGAAAACCGATCTGAGTCCAGCCGACCATGCCCTTGTTGCCGCCGTGCACGGGGTCACAGAAGAAGCCTTCACGGGTGTTCTGCAGGATCAGACTGAAGAAGGCAGTGGCGGGCAGTTCGTCGAAAACCAGCTCTCCGGCTTCGATCTTGCCGAGAATACGGTCCTGGGTAGCGCTGTCTTGCTCAGCGAACACTTTGCCCGATTGAGCCTTGCACCAGGCATCAGTGGCAGCGATGCCCAGACGGTAGATCTGCTGGGGCACCAGCTGCAGTTGATAGCCCATCTGGGGCGGGGCATCGGTCACGAACGGACCTTGCATGTACCACAATGCCCCCGTGGCATACGGGGTGTTCATCTGCCGATCAATGAATTCCGCTGCGCCGGCTTCCAGGGCACCGGGGCCCAGGTCATCCGCTGGAATCAGCCGAGCCACCGCGGCCTGTACGAAAGCCCACTCTTCAGCGGTGAAAAACGACGGCTGATAATCGGCGGTTGGCACCGGCTTAGGTGGCGCGGTCCGCGTATCCGCCTGGGCATCGGCCGTCAGGGCACCGAGGCCCAGGCCGCTACTGGCAACGGTCACCACCGGAATCAAGGTCAGTGTTTTGCGCAGAAAATCCCGGCGCGGGTTGTTTTCTTGCTCGGACATCAGGGTTCTCATCAGCTGTTCGATACGGTTTTTATCGATGCGCAGCTCAGCGGTACGTGTTCGTTGCACCACGCGGCCAGAGGCGGGTGATGCTTTGTGGAAGGCGCAGACGCGACACATTCGGCACGAAGCCAGGCGCGGCAAAATGCCGCCCTGGCGCTTCAACCGACAAATGTATCTATTTGTGACGGCAAATGAAACCGGTTTCAGCCTCAATATGCACTGACTGGCTGGACGTCATTGTTCAAATCCGTCAAGCCTTGATGCCCAGATCCGCCAGTAACGCCTCGATACCCGGCTTGCTGCCGGCAAAGCTTTCGACCAGCTCCGCGAATGGCCGCGTTCCGCCGGAGGCCAGAATCAGACGCTGGAAATCCTCACCCGCCTGACTCGCCAACAGCCCTTCACGTTCGAAGCGAGTGAACAGGTGGGCCGCGAGCACCTGCGCCCAGACATAACTGTAATAACCGGCCGCGTAGTCCGCGGCAGTGAATACGTGAGCGAAGGTGTTGAGCCAACGCACATAGGGTGGATGACGTACCACTTGCGTGTTTTCAAGCACCTGTTCACCGATCTCCTGCGGTGAAAGCCCACTGCTCGTGCTGTGCAGGCGATAGTCCACCAGGGCGTATTCGAGCTGCCACAGCAGCGCCTGGGCACGGAAGCGAGCCTTGGCCGCGAGCGCCTGTTCAACGTAAGCGCTGTCGATCCGTTCACCGGTCAGATAATGCCGCGACATCGATTGCAGGATTTCCGGCTGCATGGCCCAGTGTTCGAACACGCCGCTGGGCAGTTCCACCGCATCTTCGGCCACGCCCTTGATGCCCGAGACACTGCCGTGATCGATGCGGGTCAGCACGTGGTGCAACGCATGGCCCAACTCGTGGAAGAACGTCTGGATATCGCCCAGGCTCAAAAGGCAGGGAAACTCTGGCGTCTGGGCAGCGAAATCACAGCCCACATGGGCAATCGGCAGTTGCAGGCGTCCGTCGGCGAAGCGGTGGCGGTCACGCAGAGCCTCCATCCAGGCACCCGCGCGCTTCTTCGGCCGGGTGTGCAGGTCCAGGTAAATGTAGCCAAGCACCTGATCCCCTTCGCTGATCTGGAACAACCGCACCGAAGCCGGTTGGCGCGGTGCTGGCGGGCATTCGTGCCACTGCACGTCGAACAACTGGGCCAGCAAGTGTTGCGTGCCGTCCATCACCGCCTGCATGGGGAAATATTCGCGCACCTTGAGTTCCGTCACACCGTGATGGATCTGCAGGTATTTTTCCTGATAGTAGTTGCAGTCCCAGGCCTCCAGCGTTGGCACACTGAACAGCGCGGCCAGTTCCTGCACAGGGGCGAATTCGGCCTGCGCCGCGGGGCGAACCTTGTCGATCAGCTGCAGCAGCAGCTTCTCCACGTCGGCGGCTTCGTCGAACATGCGTGTGGCCTGAGCCAGCGAGGCGTAGCTGCGATACCCACTCGCTTCGGCCAACTCGGCACGGGCCGCGAGGATGCGTTGCAGCACCGGCCCGTTGTCATTCTCTCCAGCGCGCGGGCCCTGGTCCGAAGCCTGGGTGTAGAAGGCCTTGTACACCTGTTCGCGCAGCGAGCGGTCGTGAGCCTGGCTCGCCACCGCCAGCACCATCGGCAGTTCCAGGGTCAGTAGCCAACCAGAAAGGCCGGCCTCGCGTGCCCGCTGGGCCATGCTGGCGCGTACGGCGGGGGCGATACCCGCCAGTGCAGCTTCATCGTCGAGGGCCAAGGTCCAGGCCTGGCTGGCCGCGTCCAGGTTATCGGCGAACGTCTGGTACAACCCCGCCAGTTCCACGTGCAGGCGTTCGATGCGCATCTGGGTCGCACGCGCAGTGCCCACCCCGGCCAATCGCGCGGCGCGCAGGGCGTGATTCAATGCCGCCTGCTGGGTCGAATCGAATTCGAGGGCCTGCGGGCTTTGCTGCAGCAGTTGCAAGGCGGCCTGCACCGTGCGGTTGTGTTTGATGGCCGACTCATAGGCCTGTACCCGCTCGCGGCATTTCGCATATGCCTCGATCACCGCCAGATGGTGATGGCGACTGAGCAACTGCTCGGGTTGCAGCACCGCCAGCAAGCGCTGATGCATGTCTTCCAATGGCTTGACCAAGCCTTCCCACGTGGGTGATTCGAGCTGCTCGGGGAGTAGTTGCGCCAGCTGACGCAAGTTGCTCTCGATCACATGGGTGATGGCCGGCTCGACGTGTTCGGCCTTGATGAGGTGATAGGGGACTATCTCGTGGTTGCCCAGCAAGGGGTTGTCGGCAAGAAGCGCGGGGAGTACCGACGAGGGTGCGGTGGTCATGTTCGATTCCTTGAGTGACGCCTGAGTGGCGAGCCAGTCTAGGAAGGCGAACGATCTGCGAAGTGGTAGCCGGCTATTGCCGTCGACCTGCCCGTGCGGCAAGTCGACGGCAGGCCTGGCTCAAGGCTTCTTGAGCTTGGGGTTGGGGAAGAACTGCACCGGTTGCGAGGTGGGCCGGGCGACCTTGACGGCCACCTTGTTGACCCGCGTGCCCAGTTCGCTGGGCACCGACTGGCCCTGCGCATTGAGCGTGTCGCTGTAACCACAGGCCACGCACTCGCGATGGGGGACCTCGTCGACGCTCCACATCATCAGCTTGTCCGGCTCGCTGCAGGCCGGGCAGACGGCCCCGGCGATGAAGCGTTTCTTGGTGATCATGCCGCCGCTTCCTCGCTCAGACCGCTATGGCGCAACAGGGCATCGATGGACGGCTCGCGACCGCGGAAGTCGACGAACAACACCATCGGAGCCTGCGATCCGCCACGCGCCAGAATGGCTTCGCGGAAGGCGCGGCCGGTGTCGGCATTGAGCACGCCGTCTTCCTCGAACTTGCTGAACGCATCGGCCGACAGCACTTCGGCCCACTTGTAGCTGTAATAGCCCGCCGCGTAGCCGCCGGCGAAGATGTGCGCGAAGCTGTTGGGGAAGCGGTTGTAGGCCGGCGGACGCATGACCGAAACCTCGTCACGGACACCGTCCAGCACTTCCATCACGCTGCGGCCATCGCCATGGGAAGCATGCAGCTCGAAGTCGAACAGCGAGAACTCGATCTGGCGGACCATCATCAGGCCAGACTGGAAGTTCTTCGCCGCCAGCATTTTTTCCAGCAGGTCCTGAGGCAGCGGCTCGCCGGTTTCGTAGTGACCCGAGATCAAGGCCAGGCCTTCGGGCTCCCAGCACCAGTTTTCCATGAACTGGCTGGGCAGCTCGACCGCATCCCACGCCACGCCGTTGATACCCGACACGCCGACGTGCTCGACCCGCGTCAGCAAGTGATGCAGGCCGTGGCCGAACTCGTGGAACAGCGTGGTGACTTCGTCGTGAGTCAGCAGCGCCGGTTTGCCGGCATCGGCCGGGGTGAAGTTGCACACCAGGTTGGCCACCGGGCTCTGCAGCTCGCCATTCTCGGTGCGACGGCGGTCGCGGGCACCGTCCATCCAGGCGCCGCCACGCTTGTTGGCGCGGGCGTAGAGGTCGAAGAAGAAGCGGCCCACATGCTGGCCGTTTTCCTTGATCTCGAACAAGCGCACGTCAGGGTGCCAGGTGTCGAAACCTTTCTGCTCGGCGATCTCGATACCGTACAGGCGCTGCACGATGGCGAACAGGCCGCCCAGGACCTTGTCGATCGGGAAGTAGGCGCGCAGCGCTTCCTGGGAAACGCTGTAGCGCTGCTCACGCAGTTTTTCCCCGTAGAAACCGCTGTCCCAGCTTTGCAGGTCGGCACAGCCCTGTTCGGCAGCATAGGCGCGCAGCTGCTCCAGGTCCTGGGCCGCGAACGGCTTGCTGCGCTGGGCCAGGTCACGCAGGAAGGTCAGCACCTGATCGGTCGACTCGGCCATCTTGGTGGCCAGGCTCAATTCCGAATAACTGGCATAGCCCAACAGCTCGGCTAATTCCTGACGCAGGTCGAGGATCTCGCGCATCACCGGGCCGTTGTTGTTCTGGCCGGCGTTGGGGCCCTGGTCCGAGGCGCGGGTGCAATAGGCTGCGTAGACTTCTTCACGCAGGGCGCGGTCTTGAGCGTAGGTCATGACGGCGTAATAGCTGGGGAACTCCAGGCTGATCAGCCAGCCGTCCAGACCCTTGGCCTGTGCTGCGGCCGCCATTTGCGCCTTGGCCGAATCGGTCAACCCGGCCAGGGCCGATTCGTCGGTGACGTGCTTGGTCCAGGCCTGGGTGGCGTCGAGCAATTGGTTGGAGAAACGGCTACCCAGCTCCGACAGCTTGCTCTGCACCTGGGCGTAGCGCTGCTGCTGATCCACCGGCAGATCGATACCGGACAGGCGGAAGTCACGCAGCGAATGCTCCAGAATGGTCTTCTGGGCTACGTCGAAGCCCGCGGCTTCAGGACTGTTGGCCAGGGTTTCGAAGGCCTGGAACAGCTCGCGGTTCTGACCCAATTCGGTGGAGTAGGCACTGAGCGCCGGCAGGCAGGCCTCATAGGCCTGGCGCAGTTCGGCGCTGTTGCACACGGCGTTGAGGTGGCTGACCGGGCTCCAGGCAGCGCCCAGGCGGTCGTTCAGCTCGTCCATGGCCAGCACCAGGCCGGCCCAGGTAGGCTGGCTGCCCTGGGTTTGCAGAATGTGGGCAATGGCCGCGCGGTTGTCGGCCAGGATCTGTTCAATCGCCGGTTGTACGTGCTCGGCACGGATCGCCGAGAACGGCGGCAGGTCGTAGGACTGCAGAAGGGGATTCGCGCTCACGGTTAAACACCTTGGCTATGAAGAAACACTGGGACATCTTAATTACAATTACGACTCACCGCAGCTATCGACAACACAGAGGATGCCTATCGTGGCCATTCGCAATTTCCAGCAGCATACGCCGCGCCTGGGCGAACGCGCCTTCGTCGACCGCTCGGCGGTGGTGATCGGCGACGTCGAGATCGGCACCGACAGCTCGGTCTGGCCGCTGACCGTGATCCGCGGCGACATGCACCGAATCCGCATCGGCAAACGCACCAGCGTGCAGGATGCCAGCGTGCTGCACATCACCCATGCCGGCCCTTTCAATCCGGACGGTTTCCCGCTGCTGATCGGCGACGATGTCACAATTGGACACAAAGTCATGCTCCACGGCTGCACCCTGGGCAATCGCATCCTGGTCGGCATGGGCAGTACCGTCATGGACGGCGCGGTGGTGGAAGACGACGTGATCATCGGCGCCGGCAGCCTGGTAGCTCCGGGCAAACGCCTGCAGAGCGGCTTTCTGTACGTGGGCAGTCCGGCCAGGCAGGCCCGGCCGCTGACGGACAAGGAACGTGCGTTCTTCACCTACACCGCTGGCAACTACGTGAAGCTCAAGGACCAACACCTGGCCGAAGGCTTCGACAAGGACTGATTCCGTGCACTATCAAAACATTCTGTTCGACCTCGACGGCACCTTGACCGACCCGCGCGAGGGCATCACCCGCTCCATTCAGTATGCCTTGGCCAAGCTGGGCATCGACGAACCCGACCTGCGCAATCTGGAACACTTCATCGGTCCGCCATTGCTCGAGCAGTTCATGCACGCCTACGGCTTCGACGAGGCCCGCGCCTGGCAGGCGGTGAATTTCTATCGCGAACGCTTCCGCGTCACCGGCCTGTACGAAAACCAGATCTTCGCAGGTGTCATCGCACTGCTCGAAACCCTTCAGGGACAAGGCCGGCATCTGTATATCGCCACTTCAAAACCCTGGGAATTCGCCCGGGAGATCGCCCGGCACTTCGATTTCGCCAGGCACTTCAAGGTCATCTACGGCAGCGAACTGGATGGCACGCGGACCGACAAGGTGCAGCTGATTGCCTACATCGTGGAACAGGAAAAGCTGGACCCTGCCCAGACCTTGATGGTCGGCGACCGCAAGCACGACCTGATCGGCGCACGCAGCAACGGTCTGGATTGCGCGGCGGTGGGCTATGGTTTCGGTTCGCGGGCGGAATTAGTCCTGGAGAACCCGACGTATCATTTCGACACGTTGCAGGCGCTGCATGAGGCGTTCCTGCAAGGCGCAGGATGAGTCGGTAACGATGCGGGCCATTCGTGGCCACTGACCACTCCTACACAAGACTTCTCGCAACCCTGTAGGAGCGGCCAGTGGCCGCAAATAGGCCCGAAAGGGCACTGCAAAACTACCCACCCAACCGCGCCAACTCAACTCTGCGCTCGTCCATCGGTAACTTGCCCAGTGCCGCCGCCCGATCATAAAAGGCGCGCCAATCGCCAGCGACCTGCCGGAACAAACCCGCGAACGCCGGCACCCACTGGTCGTACAGACCAAACGGCAACAGCTTGGCATTGTTCATCGGCCCGTTGATCCAGGTATCGAAACGCCTGTCTCCCTGCCAAGGCCCATCGCGCAGCTGGCGATACTCGCGGCGCAGGCGCTCGAACTCGGCAGCCTTGCCCGTGCGCATGGCCTGCTCAGATAACGGTTGGGCGTACAGCGCAGCCAGGCGTTCGCGGGTCGCGAGCACCAAGGCGGTGAACTGGTCACGTTGCGCCACCAGCGTGCTTGCCACCGGCGGCAAGCCTCGCTGGGCACGCCACTGCCGGGTGCCTTCCTGCTCGACGAAGGTGGCGAAGGACTCATTGAATTCGGTGTCGTCTTTCACATACACACGCTGATGCGCCAGCTCATGGAAGATCAGAGTGGCCAGACGCTCGTCGCCCCAACCGAGCATGGTGTTGAGAATCGGATCGTCGAACCAGCCCAGGGTCGAGTAAGCCTCGACGCCACCCACGTAGACATCCCGGCCCGCCAGCTTCTGCAACGCCGCTTCGTCCCGAGCACCGGACTGACTGTAGTAACCGCGATAAGCCACGCAACCGGCAATCGGGAAGCAATGGGTCAACGGCGCCAGGGAAAACTCCGGTGTGGCGAACACGTTCCACACCACCAATGGCCGACCGATGTCGGCGTACAGGCGATAGCTGCGGTTGTCCGGTAGATGCAAGTGCTCGCTGGCGAAGTCGCGGGCCGCCTGGGCACGCTGCAATTGCTCGCGCAGCCGCGGGTCGCGCGACGGATCGGCAAGGATCTGCGCCACCGGCTCGCGTGCCTGCAACAGCTGCCACTGGCCCTGCATCAACTGGCCGTAATAGCCCGCGCTGCTGCAACCGTTGAGCAGGAACAGCAGGCTCAGGGGAACAAACAGGCGCAAACCGCGGTCGAGTGCGGCAAGAATGGAACGACGAACAACAACGAATTCATGCATGTGGTTTTCCATGGCCAGGCCCGCCAGCGAGCAGGTGTTATCGGCGCTGACCCTGCATCTTACGATCCCATGAGGAGAATTCCATGCGCGCATTGATCATTGCTGGCAGCCTGCTGACGCTTGCCGGCTGTGCCGGACTGCCCGACCCGGATCCCAACCAGGCCTGGATCGATCTTGCGGCCGACGACCAGAACGCACTGCACGCGGCCCAGGTCGACGAGAAGGAATGGACCGACACGCGTTATTTCGAAGTCGAACCCGGCCGCCATGAGCTGACCGTACGCCTGCAATTTCCGGTAGAGCCAACCAACATCGGTCCGGTGCCCGCACCGCTGTGGCGTAATTGTGAATTGAACGTTACCTACGCAAGCTTTGATGCGGGCCAACGCTATTTCCTGGAAGCGGGCAGCGTCGGCTTCAGCCCTTGGGCCAGACTCTACGACGAGCAGCGCAAGCTGGTCGGCCAGGCCCAACCCGCGGGCTGTCAGAGCACTTGAGCACCGCTCACCCGGTATAACCACTGACGGCGCCGACTCGCGCCGTCGGCACAAAGCTTCTAGACTCGATACTCGTCTTGCCGATGGTTCTCTGCAGCCAAGGAACTCCCATGCGCGCCGTGCTCGCCCTGTTGACCTTCGCCACGCTCGCTGGCTGCGCCAACCCGCCGTTGCCCACCGTCGATCCGGGCAAAGCCTGGATCGACATGTTCACCACGACCGGGCGCCTGGTCATGGCGGAAAGTCTGGATGGCCGCAAGCTCAACGATGGGCGCTATTTCCAGGTGAATCCCGGAAGCCATGAGCTTGAAGTGCGGTTTGATTACGAGATGTATGCCGGAGGCGGGCTGGTCAACGACCCGTTCGACCGTACCTGCTACCTGACCGTGCGCTATGACGGTTTCAAGGCTGGCGAGCGCTACCGGTTGGAGGGCAGGGCGATTGCCATGCAAGCCAGTGCGCGGCTATATGATTCGAGCAGGCAGATCGTGGCCGAGGACCGGGCCATTCACTGCATTCCCTGAGCGGCTGCTTGAGCGTCATGGCGTGATTGCACCGCAGCGCAATCAGTCGTCGTTTTTCTGATAGACGATCTTGCGCGTGCCATTGTCGCAGGAGCCCACGACCATATTCGGGTCCTTGGCATCTAGGTTGTCGACAATTTCCAGTGTGTACGATGTGACACCCTGGGCCTGGATCTTGGCCTCGATTTCGGCCTTCAAATCCTCACATGGCTTGGGTGCTGCCAACGCCGTGGTTGCCAACACACTGCACGCCATCGCCAAAATCAATTGCTTCATGACTCGATTCTCCTGATGAGGGGGCAGTGTAAGGCAACCGGGCGCACGCTACCTCAAGATTCCAGGGTGGCGCTCAGGGTGATGTCGGCGTTCAGTACTTTCGATACCGGACAGCCTTCCTTCGCCTTGTTGGCCAGTTCTTCGAACTTGGCCTGGTCAATGTTCGGAATCTTGGCCGACATGGTCAGCTTGATGGCGGTGATTGCAAAACCTTCGCCTTCCTTGTCCAGGCTGACTTCGGCGGAAGTCTTGATTTCATCGGGGGTGAAGCCTTCACCGCCCAGGATCATCGAGAATGCCATGGAGAAACAGCCGGCATGCGCTGCGCCGATCAGCTCTTCCGGATTGGTGCCCGGCTGGCCTTCGAAACGGGTGTTGAAGCCGTAGGGATTGCTTTTCAGAGCGCCGCTCTGAGTGGAAATCTCGCCCTTACCGGTTTTCAGATCGCCTTTCCAGACAGCCGATGCGGTTTTCTTGATGCTCATAAAAGCCTCCATGATGGGCGCGACGGGTTCGCGCGGTGTCATGTGTTCAGAGGGCAGGGCGCTGGGCAAGTTCAGCGCGATTCGGACAGCTGGCTATTGAATCCGGGCAAGATGCCCATACTGACTATTGATAAGAAATAAATATTCGGTAGCAAAGATGCGCGGGGCATCCCACCTGCCACATACCCACAGGATGCCATTGATCATGACCGTTTTGACCGATACGAAATACTCCGTTCTCGACCTTGTGCCCGTACGTGCCGACCATGGCCCGGCACGGTCGCTGCACAATGCCCTGGACCTGGCGCGCCATGCCGAAACCTGGGGCTACAACCGCTTCTGGGTGGCCGAGCACCACAACATGGACGGCATCGCCAGCTCGGCGACCTCCGTGCTGCTGGGCTATCTGGCCGGTGGCACGTCCTCGATCCGAGTGGGCTCGGGCGGGGTGATGCTGCCCAACCATGCGCCGCTGGTGATCGCCGAACAGTTCGGCACGCTGGAAAGTCTGTACCCAGGACGCATCGACTTGGGCCTGGGCCGCGCGCCTGGGTCGGACCAGATGACCGCGCGCGCGCTGCGCCGTGAACGCTCTGGCAGTGCCGACGATTTTCCCGACGACGTTCGCGAGCTCATGGCCTACCTTGGGCCTCGTACTCCTGATCAGAAAGTGATCGCCGTGCCGGGTAGCGGGACCAACGTGCCGATCTGGCTGCTGGGATCGAGCCTGTTCAGCGCCCAGTTGGCAGGCATGTATGGTCTTCCCTATGCCTTCGCTTCGCATTTCGCGCCGCGATACATGCATGAGGCGATCCGTGTCTATCGCGCCCATTTCCAGCCTTCCGAGGTGTTGGACAAGCCGTATGTGATGCTCGGTGTGCCATTGGTGGCCGCCGACAGCGACGAGCACGCCGACTACCTGGCCACTTCGGTCTACCAGCGCATTCTCAACCTGATGCGTGGCCAGACCCTGGTGCAGCAGCCACCGGTCAAGAGCATGGAAGGGTTGTGGTTGCCCCATGAAAAAGCAGCGGTCGGGGACTTTCTGGGCTTGGCGGTGGTGGGGGGACCGGCGAAGATCCAGGCCAAGCTTGAGGTGTTGCAGGAGCAGACGCAGGCGGACGAACTGATCTTCACGTGCGATCTGTATGAACATGCCGATCGGCTCAGATCCTATGAGCTGTTGGCGCAGGTGATGCAGGGCTGAGCGTGCACTGACCTGAGTTGCTGCGGCGTCTGTTCGCGGACGCTGACCGCTCCTACAGGGGATTTAATATCCTGCGGGAGCGGGTCATGGCAGCAACGTCATCAGCGCTTGTAGACGATGGCCTTGGTGCCGCCTTCACACGAACCGACAACCTGGAAACCTTCATCCGGAGTGACGTTGTCGACCACTTCCAGCGTGTAACCCGACACGCCGTTGGCATCGATCTTCGCGGCGATTTCGCTCTTGAGCTCCTCGCACGGCTTGCCTGCAGCGAACACGCCGCTTGCCACGCTCAACAAACCCACAGCCAACAAAATTCGCTTCATCGCTTGCATCCTTGGTTTGGTACTGCCGCTTTAAGACAAACGGCGGATCGCCTGTGGTCAGGTCGATACGCCGGGAGGGTGTTGTAACTTAACCTATGGCATTCGGCCAGTCGGAAGATTCCGTGTTTTCTGTCAGCTATTTTGTATACGGAAGCCGACTTTCAGCGTGACCTGGAAATGCGCCACCCGGCCATCTTCGATGTGACCACGGGTTTCGGTCACTTCGAACCATTCCATCTTCTCGATGCTCTTGCTCGCTTCAGCCAAAGCATTGTTGATGGCGTCTTCGATGGTGGTGGTCGAGGAACCGACCAGTTCGACTTTCTTGTACGTGTGGTGATCGCTCATGGTGCTCTCCAGTGGATGGACTACGAAAGGTTGTCTACCTGTGTGGGGATTTCTGCGCTAAAAGTTCATACGCACTGCACTTTCATCCTGCCGCGCAGTCGGAATCTACACACGCTATTCATCACAACGAAGGAGAGATACCGATGGCAATTTCGACCCGCAAGGCCTCGCTGCAAAGCATGGAAGCAGAAATCGAAAGTCTGCTGCGCTCCCTGGAAAGCCTGAAGGAAGATTCCACCGAGGAGTCGCGCAAGACCCTCAAAGCGCTGAAGGCCAATGCCGAGACCGCGCTGAGCCACTCGCGCAGCCTGATCAGCGATGCGTACGAAGAAGTGAAGGTCAAGACCAAGGAAACCGGTATCGCTACCCGTGAATACGCTCAAGAGCACCCTTGGGCCGCAGCTGGCGTCGCCGTCGGCGCGCTGGGTCTGATCGCCGCTTACCTGATGTGCAATCGCAGCAACTAATCGACCTGACGCGCCAGCTCTTGCTTGAGCCATAGCGCCAGTTGTCGGGCGCGCCCATCCGAGGCGCGCCGCGGGACCCAAAGCGCCAGCCGCGCCGGGGTTTGCGTAAAACCCCATGGCGCGGCCAGACGCCCGGCCCGCAGGTCATCGATCACCAGCGGTTCGGGTGCGATGGCAATGCCCAGTCCAGCCACTGCGGCTTCCAGCAGATAATACAAATGCTCGAACCCCTGTCCCAAGGTCAACGCCTCGGGTTCCAGGCCGTTGCGCTGTGCCCAGCTGGGCCAGGCCTGTGGCCGTGATGTCGTGTGCAGCAAGGTGTGCTTGAGCAAGTCTTTGGCGGCACCGTTCTGCAAAGCCTCGAATCCCTGGAAGCGCGGGCTGAGCACAGGTCCGATGCGTTCTTCGGCCAGTTCGAACACGTCCATGTCGGCGGGCCAGGGTGGTTCGGCAAACATCAGCAAGGCGTCCAGGCCAGGACGGCGAGGGTCCAGATCGCCTTCGCCGGCCGATAGATGCAGGCGCAAGTCCGGCAAGTCGCTGTTCAATCGACCCAGACGCGGGATGAACCAGCGCGCCAGCAGGCTTCCCGAGCAGCCCAGGACGAACGGCGCCTGAGCCTGGGCCTGACTCAATTCCGCACAGACCAGACGCAGGCGTTCGAAAGCCTCGGCGCTGGCATCACGTAGCCGACTGCCGGCATCTGTGAGTTTCAGGCCACGTCCCTGCTTGACGAACAATGCGATGCCCAGATGCTCTTCGAGCAGCTTCAGTTGTCGGCTGACGGCACCGTGGGTCACGCTCAAGGATTCAGCCGCCTTGCTGACGCTGTTGAGGCGGGCAGTGGCTTCGAATGCCTTGAGAGCATTCAGCGGGGGCAGGTCACGGCTCATGGTAATGTGAGAATTCCTGACAGGTTGCGGAGATCTTATCGGTTTTCCTGAGCGGCTGTCGTGGGTACAGTAGTGACATCGCCCTTTCATTTCCCCTGGAGCTTCGCATGACCCAGAGCAATCTTCGCAGTGGCCCGGACAGCAACGGCCTGTTCGGCGCCTTCGGCGGCCGCTACGTCGCCGAGACCCTGATGCCGCTGGTGCTTGAGCTGGCTCGGGAATACGAAGCGGCCAAGGCCGATCCCGAGTTTCTCGAGCAGGTCGCCTACTTCCAGCGCGACTATATCGGCCGGCCCAATCCGCTGTATTTCGCCGAGCGCCTGACCGAACATTGCGGCGGGGCGAAAATCTACTTCAAGCGTGAAGAACTCAACCACACCGGCGCACACAAGGTGAACAACTGCATCGGTCAGGTGCTGCTGGCCAAGCGCATGGGCAAGAAGCGCCTGATCGCCGAAACCGGCGCCGGCATGCACGGCGTGGCTACGGCCACCGTGGCCGCGCGCTTCGGTCTGCCTTGTGTGATCTACATGGGTGCCACCGACATCGAGCGCCAGCAGGCGAACGTATTTCGCATGAAACTGCTGGGCGCCGAAATCGTGCCGGTCACTTCCGGCACCGGCACCTTGAAAGACGCCATGAACGATGCCCTGCGTGACTGGGTCACCAATGTCGACGATACCTTCTACCTGATCGGTACCGTGGCCGGCCCACACCCGTATCCAGCGATGGTGCGCGACTTCCAGTCGATCATCGGCAAGGAAACCCGTGAGCAGATGCAGGAGAAGGAAGGTCGCCTGCCCGACAGCCTGGTTGCCTGCGTCGGCGGTGGTTCCAATGCCATGGGCCTGTTCCACCCCTTCCTGGATGACAGCAGCGTGGAGATCATCGGCGTCGAAGCTGCCGGCCATGGCGTGGATTCGGGCAAGCACGCCGCCAGCCTCAACGGTGGCATTCCCGGTGTACTGCATGGCAATCGCACCTATCTGCTGCAGGACAACGATGGGCAGATCACTGACGCACACTCCATCTCGGCTGGCCTGGACTACCCCGGTATCGGTCCTGAACACGCCTGGTTGCACGAAATCAAGCGCGTGAACTACACCAGCATCACCGATGAAGAGGCGTTGGCTGCGTTCCATGCCACCTGCCGCCTTGAAGGCATCATCCCGGCGCTGGA
>NZ_DJUS01000153.1:31416-31630 GCF_002438365.1 Pseudomonas sp. UBA6276 | reverse complement strand
GCAGATCGCCGCAGCCGCCGAGCAGCAGAGCTCGGTCGCCGAGGAAATCAGCCGCAGCATCATCAACGTACGCGACGTGTCGGAACAGACCGCCTCGGCCAGCGAAGAAACCGCTGCCTCAAGCGTCGAACTGGCCCGCCTGGGCAATCAGCTGCAGATGATGGTCAGCCATTTCCGTGTTTGACCAAAACACGCCCAAACCCTGACGCGGCTC